>JACRHT010000005.1 GCA_016217545.1 Opitutia bacterium
CCTGCAACGTGTCGGGGAGGAGAAGTACCGGAATCGTCCCAGCGTCGGGCGTGAATAGCGGCGACGCGGCGATTTCCACTTGATAGTAAACGGCGCCGGGCGCGGTCGGTGTCGGAACGGTGTGAACGACCGCTGGATTCGTTGGGCCCGAATCGGGGGGCGTGACGCGTGTTCCGCCGCCGTTTGAGAATGGCTGTGTGCCGTGCGCGAGCGTCAAGGTGCCGTCTGCGAGGAGGGTCGCGGGGTCGGTCGCGGTTAGTCGGAGCGTTACGCTTGCGTCTGGATTCGCGCGGGCCGGAGAGGCGTTCGCGAGTGTCGGCGCAACGAGGCCAAGCGGAACGGCCACCTCGCCACCATCGGCGACGGAGACGCTCGTCACGGTTGCGCCCGCGAGGACCGAACGGGTACCCACCGAGAACGGCCGCGAGGCGACCGCCCGTACGCGATAGTTGGATGTCTTCGGCACGTCGATGGCTGTGGTGGCCCGTTCGAAAGCGGCAACTCGATTCCGTAGGTGCCGCCAAGGAGCCCTTGGTCGACGAGCGCCACGACCGATGTCGCGGCTGCGGGAATGCCAGTTGGGGTGAGCAACAGGCGCGACACGGCGGGGCCCGCATCCGCATCCGCGAAGGATAGGTAGCGCAAGGGTGGATGGGTGTTCGGCGACTGGCGAGTGGCGGCTCGAGATGGAGGTTTCGGGCGGGGAGTATGGGAAGAATGTGCTGGTTTCGCGTTTTCGGGAGACACGGGTTCTGTTGCTGAACGAGACTGGGGTTCGTCAGGGGTAGGTGTCGAAGAAGTTGGGGGCATCCGAGTGGGTGGGGTCCCGTGCTCGGGGGATTCTGGGAGGTTCGGACGGCAGGCCGAGGTGGTCGAGGATGGCGCGGATGGGAGCGGGCTCCGTGAGGACGGCAATAAACTCGAGGCGGCCGTCGCAGCGGGGACAGCGGAGCGCGTCGACGTCGTAGACTCGCTTGAGGAGCGTGGCCCATTCAATGCGGGAGAGGCGTGTGGTCGTGACGGCGAGGAGGGTCGCGAGGGACGTTGTCGCGGCACGGGTGGGAGGCGGAGCCGTCGTGAATGCGAAGGCGGGCGTGGTGACGAACGCGGGCACGGACACGGGCGCGGATGCGGCGCAGGGCGCGAGAGGCCGGTCGATCGCCCTTCGGCCAGTGTTGACGCGAACGACGCGGCGTCGCAGCGGTGAGTTTGGCGCGAGGACGCCGTGATAGTGGAGGAGGGGATAGAAGGGCGGCGGGACAAGAGACGCGAGACGGCGGAGGAAGTTGACTGGCGTGAGGATGAGAAAGGTCTTGCCGGCGCGAGGTTTCTTCATCTTGTAGGCGATGTGGCCGTCCGCGGTTTCTGACAAACGCTCGATGCTGAAAGGGTGTCGCGCACCGTAGCGGCAGAGTCGTTCGCGCCCGTCGAAGTCGCCGGCCTTGATTCGGACGCTCGCGTCGATGCTGAAGCCGCAGGTGTCGTCGTTCGGTGTCGACGGTTGGCGTCTTCGCGTCGGCGGTGGCGCGGAAGGAACGACGGCGCCCGCGCTGTCAAGGTTGGCGAAGAGGCCCGGCGTTGGAGTCTGATCGGCGCACGCGCGGAGGTCGCCATCGCCGATGAGGCCGCGGCGTTTCAGCAGCGTTCGCACGCGGCGAAGAACCGCGAGGGTGAGCGCGTGAACGTTGTTCGCTGCGGGGGATTGAGACGGTTGAAAGACAAGCGACTCGCCGTGCTTGGCCGGAACGTAGACGCCGTCGAGGGCGAGGATGTGGAAGTGCACGTGGAGATTGAGCGCGCTGCCGAATCGCTGCACGAAGGAAACGGCGCCCGTCTTCGCGTCCTGGAGCCCGCACGCTTCGGTGTGCCATTTCGAAACGACGTCGACAAGGATGCGAAGGACCGCGGTGAGGAGGTGTGGGTCCCTGGCCACGAGGAACTGGAGATCGAAAGGCATCGAAAGGACCCATTGACGAATGGGGACGTCGGGCAAGACATGGTCGACGAGATGGGCGCTGGTGTTCGCCATTCGTCTCGCGCCACAGGATGGACATAGGCCACGCCGCTTACAGGAGAAGGCCACGAGGATATCGGCACCGCACTGCTTGCAGCGCGCTCGGGCGAAACCGTGGGCGAGGACGCCGCACCGGACGTACTTGCGGAATTCCTGCTCCACGTACCGCGGGAGCGTGTCAGTGTTATCCGTTTTCGTGAGAGCGAAGAACGTCTCAAGGTGGTCGCGGACGACGCGGTGAAGGAGTGTCGACTCGGGCGTGTGGCGTTTGTAGATGCCGGACGACACGAAGAGCACGTTGGCAAGCGAAGGGCCATTCCGTTTCTCCTGGGCGCTCGTGCGCCGGTGTCATCGCGCGGTCCGAATCCGCTCGGGTCTCTGGTCCGTTTCGGCCCAGCGGGAGATGAGGCGCGATTTCGCGAGGGCGCGCGCGAGGATGTGGACGAAGAGGGCGGCGAAGGCGAGGAAGATGGCGACCTCGATGACGCTGA
>JACRHT010000006.1 GCA_016217545.1 Opitutia bacterium
CCGCCCGAATCGCGCGAGCCCCCATGGGGGCTCCTGAGGACCAGATCAGTCCTGCGCTTGCACCCGAATCCTCCGTCAGTAAACCAACCACAACCAACCCGGCTGTCTCATTTTGACCTTACAGCGACGGGGGGCAGGTCACCGCCGTTGCGCATGGTTTCGATGCTGTAGGCGTTCTTCTCGCCTTCGGGGCAGACCTATTTCGGTGTTGGCGAGCTGCTATGTGGGCTCACTGGCGCGGGTCCTTGAAGTCGGCTTCCTTGATTTGATAGTCGGCGCGGTTCAGGATGTGCGTGCCGGACATGATCATGGCGTCACCGACGGCGAGGCGGCCGACGATGGTGTCGTCGGTCTCGCTCACGACGAGAATGGGGAGGTCGAACTCGAAGTTGACCATCGCGAAGCGTCCTTTGGCTTTCACTTTCTTGGTGCCGGTGAGTTTGCCGTGAGCATCATCGGCGCAGACTTGCACGGCGCGGCGGAGCGCGGTGGCCATCGCTTCGCTGAAACGGTTCTGGGTCATCCAGCCATCGGCCCCTTCGACGGCATATTCGCCGGGAGCGCGAACGAAGTAGCGCACGGACCAAGCGGGATCGCTGCCGGCGGCTCCGGGAACCTGCGCGGAGAGCATGGCGTAGAGTCGGGCCTTGCCGGAATCCATCACGGTGAAGACGGCGTGCGGAGAAAGCTGCAGTTGAGCGGCCGCGTCGGTGGCGGTCCATTGCGGGGCATGGCCGGCGGCGATGGTTTCCTGCAGCGCGGCGCGGGTGAGCGAGAGGAGATCGGTCACGGAGCTTTGCGCGGAGGCGCCGAAGCGGGATTCGGCGGAAGATTTGTTGGCGGCGTCGGCGACGAGCACGCCGACGACACCGAAGAGCATGCTGACGCCGAGTCCTTTCTGGTGACCGCTGATGACGATCTCGCGTTTGTCGTCGTAGTAAGCCCCGACAGGCAGCTCGCTCATCTTGGAGAGCGGCTTGGCAACGATGGCGACGGTCGCGGGTTTGGCGGGAGTCGGATAGTTGGCGATGTGGTTGAAGCTGGCGCAGCCGGAGAACACGGTAGTGGTCAGCAGGGCCAAGCCGAGCCGCAGCGCGGTCGCGGATTGAAGGATAGAACGGGTATTCAGGGACGAGGTGGGCATGGGGGAATAAAAAAGGGCCATGCGCGACGTGAAGACGTCGCGGCTGGCCCGAGCGAAAAAATGCAGGCGTTGTGTGGTGAGGCGAGCTTGGAGTTGCCGGGAGCCGGACGTCGCGGGTGAATGCGCCGATGCGGGCGGGGGGCGTCGAGTTACGTTGGCGCGACGTGCGGGTGTGAGGCAGCGGCGGGCCCAGCGGTCCCGCCCTACCAAAGAGAAAGGCGCCCGGGTGGGGCGCCTTTCGAGAGAACGAGAACGATTAAGAGAACGAGAACGATTGTTACTGGCAGGCTTCGCAGGTGCCGCCGTTGCGCATGGCTTCGATGGAGCACGCGTTCTTCTCCGCCTCCGTGTAGGTCTTCTTGGCTGCGGTGGCGGCGTCGCGGGTGGCGGCCGCGGCCAAGTCACGCGTCGCGGTTTCGGCTTTCGTTTCGCCGGTGGCGCCGCGCATTTCCTTTTTCACGCTGACGGTGGCCTTCTCGATGTTGGAGGCGCCGAGCGTGCGGAGGTAATACGTGGTCTTCAGGCCGGTCTTCCAGGCGTGGCGATACATGTGCGAGAGCGTCTTCAGGTCCGGCGTCTTGAGCCAGAGGTTCACGCTCTGCGATTGGTCGATCCACTTCTGGCGGCGGGCGGCGGCGTCGATCACCCACTTGTAGTCCACGTCGAAGGCGGTGCGGTATTTCTCCTTCAGGTCGGCCGGCACGGCTTCGATGTCGGCGAGGTCACCGTCGAAATACTTGAGCGCATCGATCATCTCCTGGTTCCAGAGGCCGCGGGCCTTGAGGTCTTCGACGAGGAACGGGTTGATGACGACGAATTCGCCCGAGAGGTTCGATTTGACGTAGAGGTTCTTGTAGTAGGGCTCGATGCAGGGCGACGTGTTCGTGATGTTGGAGATCGTCGCGGTGGGGGCGATGGCGAGGCAGTTGGAGTTGCGCATGCCCTGCTTGGCGATCTTGGCGCGGAGGGGCTCCCAGTTCATCTTGCCGCCGCGCGGGACGTCGACGGGGACGCCGCGTTCCTGCTCGAGGAGGTCGAGGGTGTCCTGCGGGAGGAGGCCGCGGTCCCACTTCGAGCCCTTGTAGCTGGAGTAGGTGCCGCGCTCGGCCGCGAGGTCGGAGGAGGCTTCGTAGGCGTAGTAGGCGATGGCCTCCATGAACTCGTCGTTGAACTCGACGGCTTCGGGGGAGGCGAAGGCGACGCCCTTCATGTAGAGCGCGTTGGCGAGACCCATGACGCCGAGGCCAACGGGGCGGTGGCGCATATTGGAGGTCTTGGCGGCAGCGGTCGGGTAGAAGTTGATGTCGATGACGTTGTCGAGGGCGCGGAGGGCGATGCGGATGGTGTCGCGCAGCTTGTCGTGATCGAGCGAGCCGTCGGGCTTGAGGTGCGACTCGAGGATGACGGAGCCGAGATTGCAGACGGCGGTCTCGTCGTTGGAGGTGTTGAGCGTGATCTCCGTGCAGAGATTGGAGCTGTGGATGACGCCGGCGTGGTCCTGCGGGGAGCGGAGGTTGCAGGGATCCTTGAAGGTGATCCAGGGGTGGCCGGTCTCGAAGAGCATCGAGAGCATCTTTTTCCAGAGCTCGATGGCCTCGACCTTGTGGCCTTGGATTTTGCCTTCCTCGGCGAGCTTTTCGTAGTGCGTGTAGCGCTCCTCGAACTTGCGACCGTAGGTTTCGTGGAGATCGGCGACCTCGTTGGAGCGGAAGAGCGTCCAGTGCTGGCGGCCTTCCATGCGCTTCATGAACAGGTCGGGAATCCAGTTGGCCGTGTTCATGTCGTGGGTGCGGCGGCGGTCGTCGCCGGTGTTACGACGGAGTTCGAGGAACTCGAAGATGTCGTTGTGCCACGATTCGAGGTAGGCGCAGCCGGAGCCCTTGCGCTTGCCGCCCTGGTTGACGGCGACGAGCTGGTCGTTGTGGAGCTTCAGGAACGGGATGACGCCCTGCGACTCGCCATTGGTGCCGGCGATGTGTGCGCCGGTGCCGCGGACGGCGGTCCAGGAACCGCCGAGGCCGCCGGCCCACTTGGAGAGCTGGGCGTTTTCGGCGATGCCGCGATACATGATGCCCTCGAGGCTGTCGTCGACGTAGTAGAGGTAGCAGGACGAGAGCTGGGAGTGGAGCGTGCCGGAGTTGAAGAGCGTCGGCGTGGAGGAGCAGAAGCGGCGGCTCTTGTAGAGCGAGTAGAGCTGGATCGACCAGTCCTCGCGGTCGGACTTTTCGTCGAGGAAGAGGCCCATGGCGACGCGCATCCAGAAGAACTGGGGCGTCTCGAGGCGGCGCGAGCGCTTGCCGGTCTTGTCGATGATGAGGTAGCGGTCGTAGAGCGTCTGGACGCCGAGGAAGTCGAGCTCGAGGTCGGCCGACGGGTCGATGGCGGCGGCGAGGCGGGCGAGGTCGTATTCCTTGAGGCGCGGCGTGAGGCGCTTGATGTCGATGCCGCGGAAAATGTAGGGCGCGAAGGCGGCTTGGTGGAACTGCTTCAGTTTGCCGATGCCGTCGCGGACGATGTCCCAGCCGAGGACTTCCTCGTAGATGTAGGTGAGCTGGATGCGGCCGGCGAACTTGGCGAAGTCGGCGTCCTTTTCGATGAGCGTCTTGGCGTTGAGGACGATCGTGTTGTTGAGGTCGCCCTGCGCGATGTTGTCGAAGGTGGAGCGGCGGAGCTCGGCCTCGATCTGGTCGGAGGTGAGGCAGAGGTTGAGGCCGATGGAGGCGAACTCGATGCGCTTCTTGAGATCCTCGCCGTTCCAGAAGTAGGTGGAGCCGTCGGCGCGCTGGACGACGATCATGGAGTTCTGGCCCTGCGGGACGGTGGTGTCGGCGGCCGGAGCGGCGGTGTCGGGCGCGGCGACGACATCGGTGGCGTGGCGGGCGGCGGACTCGTTGGCGCGGGAGGCGTGGCGCATCGCGCGGTAGAGAATGTAGTCCTCGGCGACCTTGTAGTGGCCGGCCTTCATGAGCTCTTCCTGGACCATGTCCTGGACTTCCTCGATGTGGAGGAAGGCCTGCTTGAGCGTGGCGGCGCGGGCGGTGACGGCGCGAGCGATGGCGGGGGCGGGCGCGGAATCCTTCTTGAGGGAGAGGAAGGCCTTGCGGATCGCGATCTCGATCTTGGCCTCGTTCCAGGGGACGACCTGGTTGTTGCGGCGGATGAGTTTCACGGCGACGGCCGGCTGCTCGCGGGAGGTGGCGAGTTTCTGGGCGCGCTTGTGGAGGAGGGACTTCGCGACGTCGTGGGCGTTGTTGTCGACGAGGGTTTTCTCGATGAGCACGTAGAGATCGTGGAGGGAGACGCGGAGCGGGCCGCGGGTGAGGGCCTGCTTGGTGAGGTTGGAGGCGACTTCGCGGGTGACGTCGGCGACGAAGCGCTGGTTCTTCTCGTTGAAGATGTCCTTCTCGCCCTTCGCGAGCATGAGGTTCGCGAGGGACTTGCCGACGGTGTCGGCGACTTCGGCGAGGTCGAAGCGCTCGGTGCCGTGCGGGCAGAGGACTTCGACTTCGGGGACGGTGACGTCCTCGCGGAGGACGTCGCGCCAGTTATAGTTGGGTTTCTGGTCCTGCGGGGTGCCCGTGAATTTCTTGAGGGCGAGGTCGGTGTGGACGGAAGAGGTGTCGCTCATGGAGATAGTGCTGCTGACGATGCGTGGGGTGACTGACGGGAGGGGTAGGAAAGTGGGGCGCGAAAAAGAAGGCAGAGCCGCCCGGGGGACGGTGCCGCCTTCGCTTTTGCGGGCGAGGCGGACTGGTTAAAGGTCGTCGTCGCTCGTGTTCTGGAGGGCGGACGATTTCTGGTATTCAGTAACGCGGCCCTCGAAGAAGTTCTGCTCTTTCTTGATGTCCATCATCTCGGCCAGCCAGGGGAGCGGGTTCTTGACGCCCGCGTTGAGCGGGGCAAGGCCGCAGCCTTCGAGCCGGCGGTCGGCGATGTAGTCGATGTAGGTCAGAAATTCGTCGATGGAGAGGCCGACGGCGTTCACCGGCAGGCAATCGCGGATGAAGTCCTTCTCGAGGGCGACGGCCTCGGCCATGGTCTGGCGCAGCTCCTCCTTGAACTCGGGCGTCCAGATCTCGCGGTTTTCCTCCATGAGATCCATGAACAGATTGCGGAGGAGCTCGATGTGGTTGGACTCGTCGCGGAGGGTGTAGCGGAACATCTGGCCGATGCCGGGGAACTTGTTCTGCCGGTAGAGCGACAGGATCATGCCGAAGAGGCCGTAGAACTGGGTGCCCTCCATGCACTGGCCGAAAACGAAGATGTTTTTCGCGAAGAGCTGCTTGTTCTTCGGGGCGTTCATGTCGAGGTCGCGGCGGAGGTCGCGCGAGACCTTGTTCACGAACTCGTTTTTGCGGACGATCGACTTCACGTCGTCGAACATCGCTTCGCACTCGTGCGGGTTCACGCCGATCGAGGCGATCATGTAGAGCAGCGAGTCAGCGTGGATGTTCTCCTCGTGGGCGTGGCGGCCGAGGACGAGCTTGAGCTCGGGCGCGGTGACGACTTCGCGGATGACGTGCTGGATGTTGTCGCCGACGATGCCCTCGGCGGCGGAGAAATAGCCGACGCCCATGCGGATGATCCAGCGTTCCTGATCACTGACGGCCTTCGCATCGCGCCACTGCTCGATGTCCTTGCCCATCGGGATGTCCTCCGGCTCCCAATGGTTGGCCTTCATCTTTTTGTAGAGATCGTAGGCCCACTGGTATTTCAGGGGGAGGAGGTTGAAGTAGGGGACTTGGCGGCCGTTGATGACCTTTTTCCCCGCAAACGCGGCTTCGGCCTTCTCCTGATCGAGGGTGAAGGTTTTGGTGCCGACTTGGAAAGTTTTGAGCATAGCTAGTGCGTGTGTGTGACGAACGAGAAACGTGTGTGTTTTGCCATGGGCAAAACCATCTTCTGGAGGTCATAGAAGCGCGCAGGACGCCCAAGCGAACCGAAGTTGCTGGAACTTCCTCACACGTTGCTGACCACCACAGGATGTGGCTGCCCGGAACCAAGGGCACTACTAATGGTAGTGGCCTATACCCCGTCAATTTTTTCCCCGAAACAATCGCGACATTTTTTGGTGGACAAAAATTGCACTGAAATCCGCCGTGCTGCGGTCGCGAAAATTTTCGCGCGACACGTGATTTTCAGAGGGAAAATGTCCCGCGTGCGCCGCGTCGCAAATCCGCGGAAAAAGATATTGACGCTGTTTTGCACGACGCGTGGTGCGGTTTTCAGAGGGAGTTTCTTCGTGCCGCTATGCGCGTCGATTCCGGCGCCGCGATTCTCCTCTGGCGGAGAGCGTGGTGTGGCGCGCGGCGCGCCATAGTCGCGGGTTTCTCAAGGGGTAATCCGCCCTAGCGCCGGCGAAGCCACAGCGAACCGTCGCCACGCGCGCGGGGTTCAGTTGCGGTAGAGCCGGCCCGCGAGGTAGGCTTCGCGTTGCGCCGCGAGGCGCTTGAGCAGCGCGGAGGGCGTGTTGGCGATGACTAGTTTCTCCGCTCGCTCCAAGGCTCGCAGGGCGCCGCTCCAGTCGCCGGTCGCGGCCAATGCAGCTCCGAGCGCACTCCAGCTTTCTGGCACGCTTGGGTCGAGGCGGGTGCTTTGCTGCGCGAGCCGGCGCGCGAAGTCTCGCTGCGCGGGCGTGACCTCCGCGGCCGTGGCGAGAAGCCAGGCGAGACCGTTCGCCGCGCGCGTGTCGGTGACTTGCTCGTGCAAGGCGCGCTCGAAGAAGCGCGCGGCTGCGCCGTGTTGTCGTCCCTCCGCGAGCCATTCGCCTGCCTGCGTCAGCAGGCGATAGCGCGCGGCGGGCGGTGCGCCGGCGATAGCCTGTTCCAACGCGGGGATGGCTTCGTTCCATCGTTGCGCGGCGAGCAGAAACTCTGCGCGGCGCAGTGCCGCCGGAGCGAAGCCGAGCGTGGCGGAGCGAGTGAAGGCTGCGAGCGCCCGCGCGGTTTCGCCGCGCTGCGCGAGCATGTTCGCTAGGTGGAATTGCGCCTCTCCGGCTGTCTGCGTGGAGTCCACGGCGAAAATCTGCACGCGCGTGCCACTCGGCGAGCTGGCGAGGGTGACCTCCGGCAGCGCGCGCAACCACGAGGGAATCTCGTCGCTGCGGAAAATACGTGGCGCGAAGGCTTGGTTCAGTTCGTCCGCGCTCGCGTGCGGACGCGCGAGCCGGAGTATCTCATCGAGGACATCGTCCTCGGTGCAGAAGACGAAGTGCGTGATCGCGTGACGGCGGACGAGTGTTTCGGCTGCGGCGTCGGACGCTGCGGCGGCGATCTCGGCCATCGCATGCAAGCCGGCGCGGTTTTCCCAGTAGAGAGTGCCGATCGTGCGAAAGTCGCCGTAGAAGGAGAGGTCGAGCGCAGTGTTGGCGTGCTCCACACGACGCGATTCGCAGACGAGCCGAGCGCGCGCAGCACCGCGGCGAACCAGTTCTGCGAACGGGACCGCAAGGATCACCGGCAGGTTACCGGCGGTGGTGCGGGCGCAGAAGAAAAAGGCGCGGATCGGACAATGAAAAAGGCGGCCGCGTTGCCGCCGCCGCCTTCGCGGGAATTCGGATCAGCGTTCGCTTAGAACTCGTAGCGGGCGCTGAAGAGGATCGACCAGCGGGTGGCGGCGGGCTCACCACGGCCGAGGGACGGCGCGAAGCCGCTGCCGGCCGTAGCTCTGGCCGTTGATGTTGGTCGAGCAGGTGCCGTTCGCGAGCGCGCTGCTAGCTTGGCTCGCCGCTGATCACCCGAAGAGATCAGTAGACGATTTGGCTTGAGGCTGAGCAGTATCCAATTCCGTTCGCTTGCGCCCAAGCTTCAACCTCAACTATACCACTACCTAGATTTACATCGGATACAGAGCCACCCGGGAAGGAGGCTTGGGACGCGATCCAGTCTCCGGATTCGTTTTTGTAGATCCCAGACATCGTGAGTATTCCCGTGCAGAACTCGTTCGCGGTTCTGGTGTATTGCTGGCTGCCGATTCGCAGAAAGATCGTGGCTGCCACGCGCGGGTCGAACTCATTGGGGCCATTCATTATTGGAGTATAGTCTGGCTCGTAACCGTAAGCGTCGGCTTCCACCGAGATGGAGTCGACATAGGTGCCGTAGGCGTTCAGGTCTACAGTTGCGAAGCCACCGTTTGCGCCGCCGTTAGCAACAAACAAGCTTTCGACGGTAGCGTATCCCGCCGTAGCCAGCGTGGCGGCAAGCGCGATCATTGATATCACACGGAACATTTTGGATTTCATATTCTTCTCTCACTATTGGCCCATTTTTTAGTTCGGTGACTTTGTAGTTACGTAATCTTGTTTGTTGGTGGGGCAATGAAAAAGGCGGCTGCGTTGCCGCAGCCGCCTTCGCGGAAATCAGTTCAAGTGGGCTTAGAACTCGTAACGAGCGCTGAAGAGGACAGACCAGCGGGTCGCGGCGGGTTCACCACGGCCGAGCGAGGGAGCGAAGCCGGAACCGGTGTAACTCTTGCCATCGACGGTGGTGGAGTAAGTGCCGTTCGCGAGCGCCGTGCTGACGTTTGAGTAGACGTATTGCTTCGCGACTGTGTCGTAGGTGGCCGCGACCATCGATTCCTTCTTCGTGAAGAATTGGTTCGAGCCGCGAATGATGCCCCACTTGCTGTTCAGGAGGTTGCCGACGTTGAGGATGTCGGCGCCGAGGACGAGCTTGTGGCGCCAGAAGGGCAGTTTGACCTCCTGCTTGACGCTGAAGTCGAACTGGTTGACCCACGGGTAGCGGTTGGAGTTAGCGCCGGAGTAGGTTCCTTCCTGCAGACCAAAGCGATCGACGATCTTGAAGAAGTTCTCCTGGTCGGTGGTGCTGGCGAAGCGGACCTTTGAGTCGCCGCCACGGACGGGGATGTAGACGAGGTCGTTCTGCGTCTGGCTGTCGCCGTTGAGGTCGCCGGAGTAGACGAAGCTGAACGGATAACCGGAGCGGCCTTCATAGAGCAGCGAGAACGTCGTGGGGTTGTTCTTCACGAATTCGAAGTCCTTGGTGACATTGATGAGGATGCGGTCGCGGATCTCGAGTTCGGCGGTGTGGAGTTCTTGGGCGTTGATGTTGAAACCGACGCGATTGTTCCAGTTGGACGCGGCGACGGAGGAGGTGCCGAAGGTCACTTCCTTGGCATTCGTGAGGACGTAGGACGCCTTCCAATACCAACCGTCCTTCGTGCGCGGGCGCTCGAGGGAGACGATGTAGGATTGGGATTCACCCTTGTCGGCGTTCGTCAGCTTGATGATGCGGGCGCCGGAAGCGGTGGAGTTGACGAAGGCGGTGCTGACCACCTTGGTGCCGGTCGCGATGCCGGAGGTGTTGGCGCCAGACCAATACAGCGTGCGGCCGTCGGGGCCGGTGCCGGTCGCGGCGATGTTCACGTTCTGGTAGAACACATCCTTGTTGGTCTTGGTGAACTCGATTTCGGCGGTGGCCTTCAGGCCGAGGATGCCGAGTTCGCGTTCAACGGCGAGGTTGGACTTCCATTTCGAGGGCAGTTCGAAGTTGGGGTCCATGAAGTTGACGGTCATGACGGAGCCGAGGGCGCCGGAGGCGACCTGCTTCTTCGGGTCGGCCGAGATGATGGGCGCCAGCGGGCTGCCGGTGATGCTCGTGCCGGCGGTCCACGACTTGTAGTTCATGCCGGTGTTCGAGTAGCTGTTCGAGATCCACACGCGGGGAGCGCGCCCGTAGAAGAGGCCGACGCCGCCGCGGATGGTCGTCTTCTTGCCGCCGAAATCCGGCTGCCAGTTGAAGCCGATGCGCGGTTGGATGATCTTCTTGCCGTCGTAGGTGGAGTCGTTGCGATACCCGAAGATGCTCTCGAAGTTTTGGATGCCCGGGGTGACGGCATCGGTGTCGACGTTGTTGTAGGGAACAGCGTCCGGGAGAAGTGCGACATCGATGCGCGCGCCGACATCGATTTTGAGTTGGGGCGTCACGCGCCAGGCATCGTTGAGGAAGAAGCCGGCGTTGGCCTCGCTGAAGCGAGCGGCGGGTTCAACTCCGTCGATGATCTGGTTGTAGGCGTAGGAGAAATAGTTCAGCGTGCCGTTGTTCAGGGCTGCGAGGCTTTGGAACTGCGGGAGGCCGTTACCGGAGGAGCCGTTGCTGAACGTGTAGGAGCCATTCGTGTTCTGGACGAACAGGTTGTAGATGTCGGCCGTGTCGTATTGGATGCCGCTTTGG
Organism: Opitutia bacterium; assembly: GCA_016217545.1. NCBI lineage: Bacteria > Pseudomonadati > Verrucomicrobiota > Opitutia > Opitutia bacterium. The sequence goes on from JACRHT010000006.1 coordinate 10,336, forward strand.
AGCGTGTGATTGTCGGCGAGTTCGTAGGAGGCGAAGGCCTCGATCGTGTCGGTCTTGACGTCGAGCACGTTCGATTGGCTGCTGCTCTCGGTGCCGAAAGTCACGAAGGCCGTGTTGCTGGAGCCGGCGACCGGGATGTTACGGATCGTGACGTAGGGCTGCTTCGGGTCAGCGGTGCCGCGCTCGGAGTGATACTTGGAGCGGGAAACGGAGAGTTCGGTATTCAGCTTGTTGGACCAACGGCTGATCAGCTGGCCGATGTAGGAGGTGTTTGAGATGTTCTGTTGATACCAAGCGGTATCGAAGGAGAAGTTGTTCTCGGAAATACCGGAACCGAAGTTGGGGAACGTCGGGCGGCTGGATTCCACCTTGTTGTAGCGGAAGGTCGCGCGATGGTCGGCATTGATCTGCCAGTCGAGCTTGGCGAGGAGGTTCTCGTCCGTGAGCTTGTTGGCCGACGGCGGAGTCGCACTGCCGGTGGTGAAGCCGAGGGTCTTGGCCGTGTCAGTGATGGTCTTGACGGTCGCGTCGTCGAGGCGGGTGACCGGTGAAGGGGCGACGCGGTTTTCGTCGACCTTCTCATAAGCGGCGTAGAAGAACAGTTTCTTGGGGATGATGGGGCCGCCCAGCGTGATGCCCTTGGTCTCCTCGCTGAAGTTGGTCAGCGGGCGGGGAATCTCGTCGACGGTGTCGGCGGCGAGTTGCTGGCCGAAGAGCGTGCGGCCGCGGTAGGTGTAGTAGGCGGAACCCTTGAACTGGTTGGTGCCGCTCTTGGTGATCGCGTTGATCTGGGCGCCGACGAAGCCGGCGTTGCGGGAATAGTAGGGCGAGGTGTTGATCGCGAGCGCTTCGAGGGAGTCGAGCGGGATGACGTTGCGCTCGGCGGCCGTGTTGTTGGCGTTGAGGCCGAACGGGTCGGAGGCATTCACGCCGTCCACTTGGATCGAGTTGTAGCGGTTGCTCGTGCCGGCGACGGAGATGGCGCGGTCGGAGGGATCGCGATTGTAGCTGATGCGCGGATCGAGGCGCGCGAGGGAGTTGATCGAGCGGTCGCCGCTCGGGAGATTGCGAATGTCCTTGTTGTTGAGGTAGGAGCCGGAGCCCGTCTGGTTCGGGTCGAAAAGCGAGTCGGTGGCCGAGGCGGTGACCTGGAAGGCCTCAAGCTGCACGACTTCAGCGCGCATCTTCAGGTTCACGTCGGCACCGGTGTCGATGTCGAGGTAGACTTCGCGGACTTCCGTCTTGGCGAAAGTCGGAGCGACGGAAGTGACGGTGTAGGGGCCGCCCGGACGGAGGCCGCGGAGCACATAGGTGCCGTCCGCGCGCGACGTGGCCGTGTAACTCGAGCCCGTGGGCTCGTGGGTGACGGTGATCGCCGCATTGGCGACGGGTTGGCCTTGGTCGTTTTGAACGGTGCCGTTCAACGACGAAGTCGTGATGACCTGGGCGAACGCCGAAGCCGTGATCAGGCTAAGGGCCGTCGCCGCAAGCGCGATAAACCTAACGAACGATTTATGCATGGTGCAGATGCAGTTGTTGGTGTTGGGAAACCCAGAGGAACCACTCCGAGGTTTGAATGGCCCAGCGAACGCCTGCGCTATGGCTGAGTCAAGCCCTCATCCCCCCGGCAAACGCCCGCTGAGTGCCGAATTTTCCGGGCTGTAACAAAAACGCGCGCCGGGGTTGGGCGCGCGGGAAAATTTCCTGCGATTCGCACCGCGCAATCGATGCGGCGAGGCGATCTCAACCGCCGAATCCGCCCATGCCCGGCATGGCGAACTTTTGGAAACCGGCCGGGGGCGCGAAGAGATCGTCCGGCACGTTGCCCGGCTCGATTTTCTTCGCCTCGAGGCGGAACGTCTCCTTGCCCTTGGCGTCGTGGCCGACGACGCGCAGCGGGAACGCGCCCTTCTTGTCCTTCAGCACCTGCTCCCATGCGTTGCCTTCGGCCTTGGCCTTGCGGACGCCCATCATCCCGCCCATCGGATTGCCGCCGCCCAGGCCCATGAAAGAACCGAGCTGCTCCGTGACCCACATCTCGGTGGTCTGGCCGCGGTCGGTCATGACGTATTCCTCACAATCGTAGCCGAGGATCTTCTCGGTGCGACCGGTCTTCTCGACTTTGACGTCCTTCGCTTCGTGTCCGCCCTTGCCGTCGCTGGGCGTGCCGCGCATCGGCATCGTCATATACATCCGCTGTTCCGCCATCAGGATCGTCATCTCCTGCTTGGCGGCGTCCATGATCATGGCCGCGCCCGCGGCTTCCTTCATCTTTGGCTCGAGCCGCACGAGCGCGCCTTTCATCGCGTAGTCGATCACCTGTTCCCGGCCCTTGCCGTCGGAGAAGCCGAGCGAAACCCGGCCTTCGAACGCGAGCGCGCTGAGCGCGGAAACCGTGACCAAGCCGAGAAACGCAACGGTGCGGGAGAGTGCTTTCATGGCGCGAAACCTACGAGCGGCCACGAAACGCTCAAGCTCGCGACCGCGCGCGCCGCCCCGACTTTCGCCTAGGTGAACGGCCCACGCCGCGCGCACTTCCGGCGTTGCGTCGCGTGGTGCCCGGACAATCCTCGGGCGCATGGTTTCCGAGTTTTCGATCACGCGCACCGTCGAGTTCGCCGAGACGGACATGGCGGGAATCATGCATTTCTCGAATTACTTCTGCTGGATGGAGGCTTGCGAGTCGGCGTTCTATCGCTCGCTGAACCTGCCGCTCATCTCGTTCGTCCCGGGACAAGTCGTCGGCTGGCCGCGCGTGAACGCCACCTGCGATTTTCGTGCGCCGTTGCGTTTCAACGACACGGTGGAGGTCCAGCTGTTCGTGAAGGAAGTGCGCACGCGCGCGATCGTGCTGCTGTTCCAGTTTCGCAAGGTCACCAAGGGCAAGGCCGACCCCGAACTCTGCGCCCAAGGCGAAATCACCGCCGTGTGTGTGACGGCCGACGGCAAGGGCGGTATGGTCGCCGCGCCGATTCCCGAGGCGTTTCGCGCCAAGGTGCGCGCCGCGCCGAAGGCGGCGTGGTCCGTCGAGTAATTCCGGGACGCCGCGCTACAGGTCCGCGGCGTAGATGCGCACCGGCTCCGTGCGGCCCTTCACGGTCACTTCGCCGAGCGCGCGCAGCTGGCCGGTGGCATTCGCGGCCGCCGCCGTCGCTTCGCTGACGATGATTCGTGCGCCGAAAGCGGCGTCTTTTGTCAGGCCTTCGAGGCGCGCGGCGAGGTTCACGCCGTCGCCGATGACGGTGTAGTTGAGCCGCGTCTGCGAGCCCATGTTTCCGGCGATGACGCGACCGGTGTTGATGCCGATGCCGAGCGCGAGGCGCGGCTTGCCCTCGGCTTCGAGTTCGCGGTTCAGGTCGGCGAGGGCGGCTTTCATTTCGCGGGCCGCGGCGATGGCACGGGCGGCGGCGCCGTCGGTCGCGACCGGCGCGCCGAAGAGCGCCATGATCGCGTCGCCGATGTATTTGTCGATGACGCCACCGTGCTTCTCCACGATCACGCTCATGCGATCGAGGTAGCGGTTGAGCAGCGCGAGCACTTCGTGCGGGGAGAGTTTCTCGCTCAGCGCCGTGAAGTCGCGCAGGTCGGAGAAGAGAATCGTGACTTCGCGCTCTTCGCCGCCGAGCTCGAGCTTCGATTGCAGGAGCTGCGTGGCGATCTCGGGCGAGACGACCTTGCCGAGCAGATCGCGCACGCGGTCGCGCTCGGCGAGGCCGGCGGTCATCTGGTTGAAGGCGGTCGCGAGTTGCCCGAGTTCGTCGGCGCGCGGCAGCTCGAGGCGGCGCGAGTAGTCGCCGGTCGCGACGTGGCGCGTGTGCTCGGCGAGTTGCTGCACGGGCCGGCTCACGCTGCGTGCGAGGCCGAGCGCTGCGAGCGTGGCGACGCACAAGCCGATCACCGTGCCGACAAGCAGCGTTTGTTCGAGGACGCGCGAGGGCGCGAGCTGGGTGCGCAGCGAACGCTGGAGGGCGATCATCGCGGATTCACCGGCGGCGATCGGCAGCATGCGCACGGCGGTGATGTAATCTTCACCGTGCAAGTTCACGAGCGCGGTCGTCGCGTGCGGGCGCGTGGACTCGAGCTGGCTGCTCATGGCGGGCGAGAGTGTGCTGGCCAGCGCCCGGGTTTCGGCGCCGCCGGTGAGGAAGGTCACTTCGACATCGCTACCGGCCTTCAACTCGCTCGCGGTTTCGCGGTCGATGGGGAATCCAATGCCGACCCACGCGACGACTTCGGGCGGCGGCGCGAGCAGCGGCACGAGCACGAGTTGGTAGAGTTCGCGGTCGAAATAGCCGTAGCCCGACGCCTGTTGCGCATCGGAGGCGTCGGCGCGTTTCTGCAATTCGCGGAATGGTGCGAGGTCGCTTTCCTGCGTGGTGGTGCGCGTGGACGAGAGTAGTTTCCCGGTGGGATCGAGCAGCACGATCAGGGGCGCCTGCACGCGCGCGCTGTAGGAAGTGAGGGCGGAGCGCGCGGTGGCGGGGCTGAATTCGTCGGTGAGAAACAGCTGCTTCATCGCGTAGTCGTTCGCCATTAAACGGGCGTCGCGCAGGAGGTTCTCCTCGCGCAGATGGGCGTTGTTGGCGAACTGCCGCGCGGCGCGCCCGAGGTCGGCGTTGATGGTCGCGAGGGCGTTGGAGCGGTTGGCGCGCGAGACGACGAAGTAGCTCGCGATCTGCACGAGCGCGAGCAGGCCGGCGATGAGCACGATGAGGCGCGTGCGAAAATGCCGGAAGCGAAACCAGCCGCGCATGGCGTCAGTAGCCGCTGGCCTTGCCTTCGGGCGTGCGGCGGATGCGGCGGTCGGGCTTCAGTTTCAACGCGTAGTCGAGCGGCGCGGCGCCGGGGCCGATCTTGGCTTCGCGCACGTCGGGCGCGGAGAGGCGCGGATGCCACACCTCGATGCGATAGCGGCCGGCGGGAAGGTGGAGTTGGGCGACGCCGGCGGCGTCGGTTTTCGCGAAGTAGGGCGTCGGCAGCACGACGACGTAGGCGACCATCCAATCGTGAATGTTGCAGCCGAGCGTGACGATGCCCGGCTGATCGAAGAGCACCGCTTCGTGCGAGCCGGGCGCGTAGAGCGGTTTCTCGAAACGCTTCGCTTTCGAGAGCGAATAGATGTGGTGCTGGATCGAGTCTTTGTTCGGAAAGACGACTTCGGTGCCCACGCGCACGACGGTGACGTAGGGCATGTATTCCTGGTCTTTTTGCACGATCTCGACCGGCTCGCCGGGTTCGGCCGGAGGCGAGTTTTGCCCATCGAGCGCGTAGAGCGAAATCACGGCGTCCGGGACGAGCTCGCCTTTGGCGTCGCGGATCACGGCGCGCACATCCGTGTCGGCCGGAGCCGCGGCGAGGCGGGCAACACAAAGAAAGACGACGACGAACAGCGTGGAGACGCGGGGCATGGGGCGGGTGCGTGGGGGCGATTAGAAGCGGTGGAGCACGCCGAGCGACCAAAAAGCCGAATCGTAGCGGACGCCGACGTGGTTGATTACCTTTACGCTCTCGTAGCGCAGCGGGATGCTCGTCGAGTCGTTGAGTCGCGCTGTGACCTGCGCCCACCAGAAGTCCGCGCGACATTCCACGCGATACGCCACCCAGCCGCTGCCGAAGGTGTTCGAAACCTCCCACGGAACGCTGTTGTAATACTGCTGAATCACGGACCCCAAGCTCCCGCCAATCGCCTGGGCCCAGACGGACCACGCGGCGTTCGCGACGAGCTGGCCGTGCAGGCGCGACGCGCCGGCGCCGAACTGCCAAGTTTCCGTCACGTCGTAGGTCGTTTCCAACCCGAGTCGCCGCGCGTGCGTGTCGAACGGCGCGTGCGAGGCGGTGAAGCTCTCCCAGTTCGCCGTCGCGGCTACACGCCAGCTCTCGGTGAAGCGCTGGCTGAGCGTGGCGAAACCTTCCGCGCGCCAGCCGCTGCGGCCGCTCTCGCGAAAGTTCACGGACGTGAGCGCCGCGCCGGCATCGAGCACCGGCACCATCGGGCCGAGGCCGAACTTGTGACGCACGGTCGCGCGCGCGCCGGCGCTCAGGCGGTTGAGCGCGGAAAATTCGGAGACGTATTCGGCGTTGCCCTCGAGCGCGGTGATGAGCGTCCAGTTCGGCGCGAGTTGTTTTGCGTGAATGAATGCGCCGTCGACGTCCGCGACTTTTGCGTCCTGCGCCGTGGGGTCGTAGGACGTGCGGCTGAAATTCTCTGCGTAGGTCAGCGTGGCTCCCATGCGGAACTCGTGCGCGTGCGCGATGGACGCGGCGGCGAGCAGGACGAGCGGGAGTGCGAGCAGCGGGGTGGTCGGCCTCACAGGAGAGGTTTGATAGTTTTCCAGACCGTCTCCGCAACCATTCGATGACCGGCCGCCGTAGGGTGAATGCCGTCCGGTTGGTTCAGCTCGGGAATGCCTCCCACGTTTTCGAGGAGAAACGGAATGAGCACGGTCTTTTGCGCCTCGGCCAGCGCGGGGTAGATCTTCGCGAAAGCCTGCGCGTAGGCGGGACCCATGTTCGTGGGGATTTGCATGCCGGCCAGCACAACGACTACGCGCGGGTTCTTGGCGCGGATGCGTTCGATCATCTTTTCGAGGTTGACGCGGGTCACCTCGGGCTCGATGCCGCGGAGGCCGTCGTTCCCGCCGAGCTCGATGACGAAAATATCCACGGGCTGGCGCAGGATCCAATCGAGCCGCCGCAATCCGCCGGCGGTGGTCTCGCCACTGAGCCCGGCGTTCACGACCTTCCACGGCAGGCCGGCGGCGTCGATTTTCTGTTGGATGATCGCCGGGTAGGCTTCGCCGGGATCGAGACCGTAGCCGGCGGTGATGCTGTCACCGTAGAAAAGCAGCGTCTTCGTCGCGGCGGAGGCGGCGGTCGTCGCGAGCGTCGCAGCCAGCAGCATTGCCCCGAACCGCCCGGCCCGGCGAATCAGCCGTCCGACGAACAACTTTGCACTTTGGAGGGCGTTGGGTGTGTTACTCGCCATTCCGCCCATGAGTGTTCAAAACATCCTGAAAGTCGAGCGCCTCACCAAAACCTATGCGACCGCGGCCGGCCCGCTGACGGTGTTGCACGAGGTGAGCTTCGCGCTCGAGCCGGGCAGCACGTGCGCGATCGTGGGTCCGTCGGGGTCTGGCAAGACGACACTGCTCGGCTTGTGCGCGGGGCTCGACGCGCCGAAGAGCGGAACCGTGCAGCTCGCGGGGCGCGAGATCGGCACGCTGTCCGAGGACGAACGAGCCCTCGTGCGCAACGAGAGTGTCGGGTTCGTGTTCCAGAATTTTCAGCTCATCCCGACGCTCACGGCATTGGAAAACGTCCTCGTGCCGCTCGAGCTGCGCGGCGATAACACGCGCGAAAAGGAGGCGGCCGAACTGCTCGCGCGAGTCGGTCTCGGCGACCGGCTCGATCACTACTCGCTCCAGCTTTCCGGCGGCGAACAACAGCGCGTGGCGCTCGCGCGGGCATTCATCAACCGCCCGAAAATCCTCTTCTGCGACGAGCCGACGGGCAATCTCGACGGCGACACGGCGCACGCGATGGTCGATCTCATCTTCGGCCTCAACCGCGAACGTGGCACGACGCTCGTGCTCGTGACCCACGACCTCGAACTCGCGCGGCAGACGCAGCGCATCCTCCGCCTGCGCAGCGGCCACGTCGTGAGCGACGAGCGGATGGGTTGAGGCTGATTTTCGGTCGCCACAGCAAACAAACAGAAGAGCCCACGAAACACACGAACCACACGAAAGGATGGGAAAATGAACAACGTCATCCAAGCGGAAGAGTGTTACAAGATCGTCGGAGCCTGCTTCGAAGTTTACCGAGAGAAAGGCTGCGGGTTTCTGGAGCCGGTTTTCCAGGAATGCCTCGCGTTCGAGCTGGAGATGCAGGGGATTCCGTTCGAGGCGCAGAAGGCTCTGGCTCTTTCTTACAAGGGGCGGCCTCTGACGCAGACCTATCGCCCGGACTTCGTGTGTTTCGTGGGCCCTTCCGTCCTTTCATGAACTTCATTCTCAAAATGGCCTGGCGCGATACGCGCGCTTCGCGGCGGCGGCTGTTGCTCTTCTCCCTCGCGGTCGTGCTCGGCGTCGCCGCACTCGTGGCGGTTGGCTCGTTGCGCGACAATCTCCGCAGCGCGATCGAGGACCAGACCAAGTCGTTGCTTGGCGCCGACCTCGTCATCACGTCGCGCGCGGCGCTGACGCCGGAGGCGGAGAAATTCATCGCCGGCCTCGGCGGCGAACAGGCGCGTGAGATCGCGTTCAACTCGATGCTCGTCGCGCCCACGGCCGGCGGCGCCACGCGGCTCGTGCAAGTGCGCGCGTTGCAGGGCGCGTTTCCTTTCTACGGCGAGTTCAGCACCGATCCGGCGGATGCGCGCGCGCAGCTCGCGACCGGCGCACACGCGATCGTCGAGGAAGGCGTGGCGGTGCAATACGGTTTGAAGCCCGGCGATCCGATCAAGCTCGGCGCGGGCGAGTTTCGCGTCGCGGGCGGTTTGCTGAAGGTGCCGGGCGAGTCCGCCGCCGGCGTCACGACGCTCGCGCCGCGCGTGTTTATCCCGCTCGCGGCGGTGCAGGATACCGGCCTGCTCAAGCAGGGCAGCCTCGCGCGGTATCGCGTCTATTTGAAATTTCCGGCGAACACCGACGTGGAGAAAATGGTGAGCGATCTGCGCGAGCGTTTCCGCGAGCTGCGACTGGGCTTCGACACGGTCGAGGAGCGCAAGCGCGAACTCGGCGGCGCGATCCAGAACGTGAATTCGTTCCTGATGCTCGTTGGCTTCGCGTCGCTGTTCCTCGGCGCGATCGGCGTGGCGAGCGCCGTGCATGCGCACGTGCGGCAAAAAATCCCGACCGTGGCCGTGCTGCGCTGCCTCGGTGCGAGCGCGGGCAAGGCGTTCGCGATCTACCTCGTGCAAGGTGTGGGCCTCGGGCTCGTGGGCGCGCTCGGCGGCGCGGTGCTCGGCATCGGAGCGCAGCTGGTGTTGCCGACTTTCCTGCGCGATTTCCTGCCGTTCTCGTTCGATTTCTTCGTCTCGTGGAAATCGGTCGCGAGCGGCGTCGGCGCGGGCGTGGTGATCAGCGTGCTGTTCGCGCTGCTGCCGCTGCTCGAGGTGCGGCGCGTGTCGCCGCTGCTGGCGATTCGTTCGGCGTTCGCGGACAGTGGCGGCAATGCGCGCGTCGACTGGCTGCGCGTGACGCTGATGGTCGTGATCGTCGTCATCGTGTTCGCGTTCGCGATTCAGCAAACCGGACGCGTGGCGTGGGGCGTGGGTTTCGCGGGCGTGTTGTTCTTCGGTTTCGCGGTGTTGGCCGGTCTGGCGAAGCTGATCGCGTGGGTCGCGCAACGGCTGAATTTGCGCCGGCTGCCGTTCGCGTGGCGGCAGGGCGTGGCGAATCTCTACCGCCCGAACAACCGCACGGTGCTGCTGCTCGTGTCGCTCGGCATGGGCACGTTCCTCATGATGACGCTCTACCTCACGCGCGACACACTGCTCGGACAGCTGCGCGTGATGGGCGGAGGCGACCGCCCGAACTTGATGCTGTTCGACATTCAGGACGATCAGGTCGAGTCAGTGGCCAAGATTGTCGCGGATAATGGCGCGCCGGTGCGCGCGCAGGCGCCGATCGTGACGATGCGCATCAGCGCGTTGAAGGGTCGGCCGATCGCGGAGGTGTTGAAGGACAACTCCGCGCGCGTCGCGGCGTGGACGGTGCGTCGCGAGTATCGTTCGACCTACCGCGGGCAACTCGCCGACACCGAGCGCGTGACCGCGGGCAAGTTCGAGGGCCACGCGCCGGCGGGCGCGGAGGACGTGCCGGTTTCGCTCGAGGAAAACCTCGCTCGCGATCTCGGCGTGAAGCTCGGCGACCAGATCGAATTCGACGTGCAAGGCGTGCCGGTGAAGACGGTCGTGGGCAGCTTGCGGCAAGTCGAGTGGCAGCGGTTGTCGCCGAATTTCTTCGTGGTCTTTCCCGAAGGCGTGCTGGAAGGCGCGCCGAAGTTTCACGTGATGGCGCTGCGTGCGACCGACTCCGCCATCTCGGCCCGCGTGCAGCAGGCGGTGGTGCGCGAACACCCGAACGTGTCGGCGATCGACCTCGGTCTGATTCTTCAGACAATCGACAGCGTCTATGCGAAGGCGTCGTTCGTCGTCGAGTTTCTCGCGCTCTTCACGGTCGTGACGGGCGTCATCGTGCTCGCGGGCGCGGTGCTCATCGGGCGCAGCCAGCGTGTGCGCGAGAGCGTCTTGCTCCGCACGCTCGGCGCGACGAAGCGGCAGGTGAACCGCATCATGCTCGCCGAGTATCTCGCGCTGGGCACGCTCGGCGCGGCGGTCGGCGCGGTGCTCGCGGTGGGTGCGAATTGGGGACTGGCGCGCTTCATTTTCAAGATGAGCTGGTCGACGCCGTCGCTCGCAGTGCTCGTCCTCGGTTGGCTCGCCGTCAGCGCGGTGACCGTGATAACCGGCCTGCTGTCGAGCCGCGGCATCTGCGACCACCCGCCGCTGGAGGTCCTGCGGCAGGAGACCTGAGCGGCGTCGAGTGTCGCGTCACCTATTAGGTGACCGCGGTTGTTGGCCAAATTGAGCATTTCGCTCGGTGCGCGAGCGGACTGGTCACCTAATAGGTGACCAGTTCGGCTAGGCCGGCAGTGGGGGCCCGGCGGCGGGACGCAGGGTGGAAATCGTCTTGAGTTGCGGGGCGCAGCGCGGGTGACTGGCCGCTTCATGGCGACACACCGGGTTCTGACTTTTCACTACACGCTGCGCGATGCGAACAGGCGCGTGCTCGACACGTCGCGCGGCGGCGGCGAGCCGCTGAGTTTTCTCGAGGGTGCGCAGGAAATCGTGCCGGGTCTCGAGAAAGAGCTGAGCGCGATGTCCATCGGCGAACGTCGCGACGTCGCGGTGCCGCCGGAGCTCGGCTATGGCCTGCGCGAGGAGGCGTTGGTGCAGCGCGTGCCGCGTTCGAGTCTCCCGATCGATGGCGAGTTGAGCGTGGGCGACCAATTTCTCGCGGGGCAGGATCGCCATGCGCCGGTCGTGACGGTTGTGGCGATCGACGGCGATCAGGTGACGCTGGATGCGAATCATCCGCTCGCCGGCGCGACACTGCATTTCGACGTCGAGTTGGTGGCGGCGCGACCGGCGACGCCGGCGGAATTGGGCCGTGTCAAAGCGGACAGCTGAGGATTGCGCGCGAGGGCCGAATTACTACGATCCGCAGTTTCCCCCATGAAAGTTCTCGGTATCGACATCGGTGGCTCGTCCTTCAAGGCCGCGCCCGTGGACATCAAAACCGGCCGGTTGCTCGCCGAGCGTTTCCGCGTGCCGGTTTCCAGTCCGTGTCCGCGCGACGAGGGTCTGGCGGCGGCGCGGCAGATCGTGTCGCACTTCAAATGGAAAGGGCGCGTCGGCATCGGTTTTCCGGGCATCATCCTCGGCGAGCGCATCGACGCGGTCGGCAATCTGGGTGAGGAATGGGAGAAACAGAATGGCGTGAAGATTTTCTCCAAGGCGACCGGTTGCAAGGTGGGCGTCGTGAACGATGCCGACGCGGCCGGGTTGGCCGAGATGCGTTTCGGCGCGGGCAAGGGACGCGACGGGACGGTGTTGATGCTGACGTTCGGCACGGGCATCGGTTCGGCGCTGTTTTATCGCGGACAACTTTTCCCGAACGCCGAGCTCGGCCACGTGCCGTGGGAGGGCGAGCCGATCGAGAAGTTCGCGTCGGCCGCGGTGAAGACGAAGCTCGAACTCGATTGGAAGGAATGGACGGACCGCGTGAACGTTTACCTGCGCGTCGTAGAGCGACTGTTCTCGCCGGAGCTGATCATCATCGGCGGCGGCGTGAGCCAGGATCACCGCATGTGGTTCAAGCTTCTGCACACGCGCGCGAAGGTCGTGCCGGCCAAGCTGCACAACGACGCCGGCATCGTCGGCGCCGCGTTGGCGGGCGAGTGAGCCGATGAGCGGGCGCGTGCTGATCGTGGGCCAGGGGCTCGCCGGCACGGCGCTCGCGCTGGAGGCAGCGGGGATTCCGTTTGTCGTCGCGAGCGAAGGCCACGCCCGCGCGGCGTCGCGCGTGGCGGCGGGGCTCGTGAATCCGATCGCGGGCCAGCGTTTCGTGAAGGTGTGGCGCGTCGAGGAGCTGCTGCCGTTTGCCGAGAGCTGGTATCGCGCGGTGGGGGCGAGGCTCGGCGTCGAGCTGTGGCATCCGCTGCGGCTGCGTCGGCGGTTCGCCAACGACATCGAGGCGTCGCGCGCGGCGAAGAAACTCGCGAGTGGCGAGCTGGCGCCCTTTGCGACGCCGGGCGAGGGGGGCGTGGAGATTCACGGCGCGGCGTGGGTGGATTTGCCGACGTTGCTCGAAGTGGCGGCGGAACTTTGGGGCGGACGCGGCTGGTTGCGCGCCGCAGCGGTGAAGCGCGAGGAGCTGGCGGCCGATGCGTCGGGTGTGACTTGGTGCGGCGAGGCGTTTGCGGCGGCGATCTTTTGCACGGGCGCGGGCGCACTGGCGCGCGAGTGGTTTCCCGAGCTGCCGTTCGAGGCGGCGAAAGGCGAGATCGTGCACGTGCGCGGCGCGCAGCTCGCGCCGGATGAAGCGGTGAGTCGCGGCACATGGGTGTTGCCGGATGGGGGCAGCGGCGCGCGTGTCGGTGCGACTTACGAGCGTGGCGTGGAGGACGTCGCGCCGACGGCGGCGGCGCGGGAGAAGTTGCTCGCCGATGCGCGCGAGCTGGTGGCAGGCGATCTCATGGTGCTCGAGCAGCGGGTGGGCGTAAGGGTGAGTTTGCCGGATCGACTGCCGGCGGTCGGGTGGCGCGAGGGGATGCGCGTGGGGTTCTTCGGCGCGCTCGGATCGAAGGGCACGCTGTGCGCGCCGTGGCTGGCGCGAGCGTGGTGCGAGGCGTTGACGAAATCGAACGAGTGCTGGCCTGCCGAAGTGAGGATCGGGCGCTTCGGGCGTCGCTGATTTCGGGGGCGCACGGTCTATCGAAATATTATTCGCGACGTGTCCCATTTTCGGGAAAATTTATCCGCTTGAACCCGTGGAAGCTCGGACGCACAAGGCGGATAGACATGACCAAGCCCCGTGCCATCCGTTCGCCGTTCGTGGCGCCCGCGCCGCTCGGTTGCGTGTCGTCGCCGCAGATCGCGGCGGACGCATGAACAAGATTCGCATTCTGGTCGTCGACGATGAGCCGGCCACGCGTCGGCGGATCGTGCGTTTGCTGGAGCGGGATCCCGATGTGTTGGTGGTGGGCGAGGCGGCGACGGGGGCGGACGCCGTGCGGCAGGTGGCGGCGGAGAAGCCGGATCTCATTTTTCTCGATGTGCAGATGCCGGAGATGAGCGGCTTCAAGGTGCTCGAGGCGCTGGGGCCGCGGCCGCCGGCGGTGATCTTCGTCACGTCGCGCGACCAGCATGCGTTGCAGGCGTTCGAGGTGAACGCGGTGGACTACCTGTTGAAGCCGTTCGAGGACGACCGATTCGCGGCGGCGTTGCGGCGTGCGAAGTCGGAGCTGATCCGGCGCCAGACCGATGCGTTGGGCGCGGAGTTGGCGAAGTTGCTCCAGCATTTGCAGGCCAATGCCGGCGCTGCCGCCGCGACTGCCGTGGCGGGTGGTGCGGCGCCGACCAAAGCGCCGGCGCCGGAGGGCAGTGCGTCGCAGGAGGCGATCACCCGGGAGCGCGTGCTGCTGCGCTCGGGCGGCGAAATCTATTTCATCAAGGCCGAGGAGATCGATTGGATCGAGGCGGAGGGCGACTACATGAAGTTCCACGCCGGCGGTCGCGTCCACCTGTTGCGCGAGACGATGGCCAATCTGGAGGACCGGCTCGATCCCAAGCGCTTCATCCGCATCCATCGCTCGACGATCGTGAACATTGATCGCGTGAAAAAGCTCAGTCCCTCGTTTGCGGGTGAATACGCGGTGATCCTCCACGACGGCACGAAGCTGCGGCTGAGCCGCGGCTATCACGATCGGCTGGAGGAGTTGATGCGCTCCGCGCTCTGAGCCGGCGCGGCCCGTCCATCCCGGCGCCGGTCCGTTTGTCCCAAAACAGCTGCGACTCGGGCGGGCTTCGGGTGTTGTAGCCCCTGTTCTTTGGCTTCGTCCGCCTTGCGATGCGGAAAACGGCTATCGTAGGCCGTTCATCGCGAGGTAGTCGCCTGTCGTCGCAATCCCGTTCAAAACCGTGGAGCGACCCCGTTTACTCCCCTCGTTCGTAGTTATCAGTTGTGTTGCAGAGGGGTCCTTCGGGGCCCCTCTGTGTTTTTCGGCGGGAGCGGCGCGCGGCGATAGTTCTGGCCAACGTCCCTTCGATTTTCTTCATCTTTTCCTCCTGATGACTATGTCCTCCGCCACCCCCAAGCCCATTGCGGTTCCGTCCGCCGCCTCGACCAAAAAGAAGTCGCGCAAACGCCTCTGGATCATCCTCGGCATCGTTGCGGTCTCCGCCGTCGTGATCGCCGCCGGCGTCGCCAAGGGCAAAGCGGGCGAGAAGCCGACGCAGGTCACCATCGAGAAGGCCGTGGTGAAAACCATCACGCACATCGTCACCGCCACCGGCAAGGTCCAGCCCGAGACCGAGGTGAAGATTTCGCCCGAAGTGGCCGGCGAACTGATCCAGATCCCCGTAGTGGAAGGACAGACGGTCAAAAAGGGCGACCTGCTCGTCCGCATCAAACCCGACTTCTACAAGGCACAGCTCGAGCAGCAGGAGGCATCCCTCTCCTCGGCCCGGGCCAGCTCCGTGCTGAGTCAGGCGCGCCTCACGAAGGCGGAGCAGGACTTCAAGCAGGCGAACGACCTCTACCAGAAGAACCTCATCTCGGATGCGGATTTCACGTCCGCCCGCACGAACCTCAACGTCGCCAAGGCCGACTACGAGTCCTCCCTCGCGCAAATCCGCCGCACCGAAGGTTCCGTCGACCAATCGCGCGACCAGCTCAACAAGACCACCATCTACTCCCCGATGGACGGCTCGATCAGCTCGCTCACCAGCGAGGTCGGCGAGCGCGTCGTCGGCACCAACCAGTTCGCCGGCACCGAGATCATGCGCATCGCGGACCTCACGAACATGGAAGTGCGCGTGAAGGTCAACGAGAACGACATCATCAACGTCAAGGTCGGCGACCACTCCATCGTGATGGTCGACGCGTTCCCGGGTCGCCGCTTCGAGGGCAAGGTCGCGGAGATTTCCAGCTCCGCGCTGACCGCCGGCTCCAGCAGCAACAACGCCGCCGCTCTCGCCGCCTCCGCCTCGGACGAAGTGACGAACTTCCTGGTCAAGATCCGCATCACCGACAAGGACGTGACGCTCCGCCCGGGCATGAGCGCCACCGTCGACATCGAGACCGAGACCGTCGCCAACGTCGTCGCGGTTCCCATTCAATCCGTCACCGTTCGCGCCGAAGGCGGCAAGACCACCGAGGAACTCCAGCAGCAGAAATCCAAGGAAGCCAAGGAGCGCTCCGGCAACGACCTCGAAGTCGAGACCGAGAAACGCAACGCCCGCCGCGAAGTCGAAAAGCTCCAGCGCGTCGTCTTCATCCGCCAAGGTGACAAAGTCGTCATGCGCAAGGTCGAGACCGGCCTCGCCGACAACAGCCACATCGAGGTGAAGTCCGGCGTGAAGTCCGGCGAAGAAGTCGTCTCCGGCAGCTACGCCGCCATCAGCCGCAAGCTCAAGGACGGCGCCCGCGTGATGCTCGAAACGCCCAAGAAGGAAGAAAACAAGTAAACCGGGTAGGGTGCGGAGTCCGCTCCGCGCCGCGGCGGCGAGTGGACTCGCCGCCCTGCCTTCCGACCACATGTCCTCCGCCTCCCCCTCCAGTTCACCCGCGGTCGAGCGCGTCTACCGCACGCCGGGCCCCCTCGTCATCGACATCGAAGGCGTGACCAAGCTCTACCGCATGGGCGAGGAGACGGTCCACGCCCTCCGCGGCGTCGCCCTCAAGGTCCATCGCAACGAATACCTCGCCATCATGGGCCCGTCGGGCTCCGGCAAGTCGACGCTGATGAACATGCTCGGCTGTCTCGATACGCCCACCAGCGGACACTACCAGTTCGCCGGCAAGGATGTCTCGGCCATGACCGACGACGAACTCGCGGAGATCCGCAATCGCGAGATCGGTTTCGTCTTCCAGACGTTCAACCTCCTCCCGCGCTCCACCTCGCTCGCCAACGTCGAGCTCCCGCTCATCTACGCCGGCATCGGCCCGCAGGAGCGACGCGAGAAAGCCATGCAGGCGCTCCACAACGTCGGCCTCGGCGAGCGCATGAGCCACAAGCCCAACGAGCTCTCCGGCGGCCAACGCCAGCGCGTCGCCATCGCCCGCGCGCTCGTTAACAATCCCTCGATCATCCTCGCGGACGAGCCGACGGGTAACCTCGACTCCCGCACCGGCGAGGAAATCATGCAGCTCTTCGAGGACCTCTACGCGCAGGGCAACACCATCATCGTCGTCACGCACGAGGAGGACATCGCCCGCCACGCCCGCCGCATCGTCCGTCTGCGCGACGGTCTGATCGAGTCCGACGTGCGTCAGACCTGACGCTACGGCGCGAATTGACCGACCTCCGTCGCGTTCTTTCCGCCAATCATCCCCGATCTCTCGTTTCGAGCCTCCGCCCAGCCACCCTCGTCGCCATGAAACGCCTCATCTACGAGTTCAACGAATCCGTCCGCATCGCGTGGGCGCAGATTCGCGCGAACAAGATGCGCTCCGTCCTCACCGCGCTCGGCGTCATCATCGGCATCGTCGCGGTCACGCTGATGGGCACCGCGATTCGCGGCATCGACAAGGGCTTCGAAAACAGCCTCGCGATGCTCGGCGAAGACGTCCTCTACGTGCAGAAATGGCCCTGGACCGGCGCGGAGGACTGGTGGAATTACGTCAACCGCCCGAATCCGCAGGCGCGCGAAGCCGCGGCGTTGAACCGCATCATCGCCGCCAGCGACAAGTCCGAGCTGCTCTTCGCCGTGCCTTTCGCCGGTCGTTCGAGCGCGGTGAAATTCGGCGATGTCCGCATCAGCGGCGTCTTCACCGGCGGCACCGAGGCGGAATACGCCCAGCTCACCGGCACCGAATACGCCGAGGGCCGCATGTTCAACGACGCCGAAGCCGGCAGCGGGCGCCAGGTCTGCACGCTGGGGTTCGATGTCGCCGAGGCGCTCTTCCAAGGCCGCTCGCCGCTGGGGCAAACGGTGGCGATCAATGGCCAGCCCTTCGAAGTCATCGGCGTGTTCGCGAAGCAGGGCGAGTTTCTCGGCATGTTCAGCATGGATAATTTCGTGCTCGTGCCGCTGAACGCCTACGCGAAATACAATTCCATCCGCCGCGGCGTCGATATCCGCGTCAAGATCGCCGACAAAACCCGCCTCGCCGAGGCGAAGGAGGAACTCGTCGGTGCGATGCGCCGCGTGCGCGGCCAGCAACCGGGCGAGCGCGACAATTTCACCATCAACGAGCAACAGGCGTTCAAGGCGCAGCTCGATCCCGTGAAGAACGGCATCGCGCTGGCCGGCCTGTTCATCACCGGGCTGTCGCTCTTCGTGGGAGCCATCGGCATCATGAACATCACGTTCGTGTCGGTGAAGGAGCGCACGAAGGAGATCGGCACGCGCAAGGCCCTCGGCGCGCGCCGCCGCAGCATCCTCATGCAATTTCTCGTCGAGGCCGTCTCGATCTGCCTCATCGGCGGCGTCATCGGCATGGGCATCTCGTTCTCGCTCTTCCTCGCGGTGCGCGAGGCGGCGCCGAACTTCCCCGTGGCATTCTCGCCCGACCTCGTCGTCATCAGCGTGATGGTGTCGGTCATCACTGGCGTCGTCTCCGGATTCGCACCGGCGTGGGGCGCCTCGCGTCTCGATCCCGTCGTAGCCCTGCGTTACGAGTAACCATGCAACTCTCCGAAATCTTCAAGATGGCCTTCGGGTCGCTGGGCGTGAACAAGCTCCGCTCGGTGCTGACCATGCTGGGCATCACCATCGGCGTGTTTTCCGTCATCGGCGTGATGACGACCGTCACGGCGATGCGCTCGTCGATTGAGACCGGCCTGAGCTTCCTCGGCTCGAACATTTTCCAGTTCGCCAAATACCCCGTGTTCGGCGGCGGCGGTCCGGAAGGGCGCCGGCGTTACCAGATGCGCCGCGACATCACGCTCGACCAAGCGCTGCGCTACAAACGCGAGATGGAAGGCATCGCGGACGTCATCTGCCTGAAGGTCTTCGACGATGGCGGCCAGGCGACCTACGGCGGCCGCAAGACCACGCCCGATGTCCGCTTCGGCGGCAGCGACGAAAATTTCGTCACCGCGAACCAGTTCGACGTCCAGATCGGCCGCAACTTCACGCCGGGCGACATCGAGCTGTCGCGCCCGGTCGTGATCATCGGCCAGGACATCGTCACCAAGCTTTTCCCCGCGGAAAATGCACTCGGGAAGACGATCAAGATCAAGGAGCGCACCTACATCGTCATCGGTGTGTTCGCGCCTAAGGGACAAGCCTTCGGCGGCAGTTCGGACAACATCGCCATCGTCCCGATCACGCGCTTCTTCGCCGACTACGGAGCCGAGCGCCGCTCCATCAGCATCGCGACGCAGGCGCCGACGCAGCAGGTTTACAACGAGACGCTCGACAAGGCCATCACGGTCATGCGCACGGTGCGCGGCCTGCAGGCGGAAAAGGAAAACGACTTCGAGGTCTACTCCAACGATTCGCTCATCGCCGCCTTCGCCAAGGTCGCCGATGCGGTCGCCGCGGGTTCGTTTGTCATCTCGGGCATTGCGCTGCTCGCGGCCGGCGTCGGCATCATGAACATCATGCTCGTGTCGGTTACGGAGCGGACGAAGGAAATCGGCATCCGGAAGTCGATCGGCGCGCGTAAGAAGAATATCCTCACCCAGTTCCTCGTCGAAGCCGTCGTGATTTCACTCGCGGGCGGCTTGGTCGGCATCCTGCTCGGCGTCGCGGCGGGCAATGGCCTCGCCATGATGCTGAACGCCTCGGTCGTGTTCCCTTGGAATTGGGCCTTCATCGGCATTCTCGTCTGCTCCGGCATCGGCGTGGGCTTCGGTTTTTATCCGGCGTGGAAAGCGTCGTCGCTCGATCCGATCGAGGCGCTGCGATTCGAGTAGCACGCGCGCGATT
The DNA here is from genome assembly GCA_016217545.1 of Opitutia bacterium. Classification (NCBI taxonomy): domain Bacteria; kingdom Pseudomonadati; phylum Verrucomicrobiota; class Opitutia; species Opitutia bacterium. Next base: position 29,501 of record JACRHT010000006.1, read on the forward strand.
TTTGCATTTGCGCTGTTGCGGCGCGCGTGCGCGGGCGTTGAAGTCGGGCGCCCTTGAAACTCTCGCTGAAGTTCAATTCCGCGTGGAAACGCGATCTGCCCCCCGGTGATCGACGCCTCTGGTTCCTGCGCACCCTCGCGGTGCGCCGCGAGCGCGTCAAGACGACCACCTGGCATCTCGAACTCTATTGGAAACGCGCGCTGGCTGGCGCGCTCGCCGTCGGTGTCACGCTCTACCTCGTCGCGGCCACGGCGTTGTTCCTGTGGTGGAATCGCGTGCCCGGCAATGAGGTCACGTGGTTCGACATCGCGACCGCGCCCGTGCGCGGCGAACACCTCAAACAGAAGCGCGGCGACACCGCGATTGCCCAGGCTCTCCTGCGCTTGCGAGCAAAAGACTACGTCGAGGCCTACTATGGTTTGCGCGTCGGTCTCGCGCGCTCGCCGGGCAATGTCACCGGCCGGATCAATCTCGCCCGCATCATGGCCGGCTCGGATCCTGCCGGCGCTCTCACTGTGCTCGAGGCAGGTCTGAAATACGCGCCCGGCGACGCCGAGCTGCTGCGCAGCCTGTTCGGCCATCTCGCCGCCACTCAGGCGCAGAATCGCCTGCGCGATCTCACCGCGGAACTGCTCTCGCCCACGCACACGCCTGCGCTCGACGCCGCAACGCGCCGCTTCGTCGCGAACACCCGCGCGTCGCTGCTGCTCAGTGCGCGCGATGCGGCCGCGGCCGAGACCTTGCTCGCCACGCTCCCCGCCGGCGACGAAACCGTCGAGGAACGCCGCAGCACGCGCCTGCGCGTCAGCGCGCTGAGCGCGCTCGGCCGCCGCGACGAGGCGCGCCGGTTCTTCGCCACGCTGAAACGCGTCGGAATGGACGAGCTGCGACTCGAGGCCGAGCTCGCCATGGACGCCGACGATGCGCCGGCCCTCGAGTCTGCCTTGCGCCGCATGAAGGCGATGACGCCGGGGCAGCCGATGCCTGCCGTGTTCGCTTTTTCCGCCTGGCACCGCATGAAGCGGCTCACGCTGCGCGACCTGACGGAGCAGGAATTCTTCGAATTCTTCGCCACCAGCGACGGCGCGCTGCAATTGTTCGCCGCGACGGCGGTGAACCTCGATTTGCCCGACGCCGTGCGGCGTGCCGAGCGGGTCGCCGTCGCGAACCGGCTCAGCCCGTTCGCGTTTCGCGTCCATCTCACGGAGCTCGCCTTGCGGCGCGGCGACTTCGACGAGGCGTTCCAGCGGTTGAGGGAATGGGAGGCGAGCATCGAGACGTTGCCGCCGGCCCAGCGCTTTTATCCGGAGTTCATCAACCGCCTCACGCGGGCCAGCGTCGCGGGTGGGGAACAGCAAATTTCCGGCCTCACCAGCCACCTCGGCGACATGCGCGGGCGCGCCACGGCGCCGATGTATGAACTCGCGGTGAAGGTGCTCAGCCGCGCCGGCCATGTGAATGCCGCGCGCGAGGTCGTGGACATCGGCTTACGAGTCTACCCTTATGCGGATCCGCTGCTCCGTCTGCGGCCGGATGTCGTGGCGGCAGCGGAACGGCGCGCCGCCAGCCAAGCGGCGACCCGGACGGAAAGCGACGCTGCAGCCGAAACTCCGGCGGTTGCCATCCCGAGCACCGCGGCGCTCGCGCTCGAGCGCATCGACGCCGCGCTCGCCGCGGGGTCGTTCGGTAGTGCGCGCGACTTGTTGCGTGCGATTCGTTCCACCCGGCCGGCTTGGCTGGCCAAAGCGACGGAAGACTTCGCCGTGCGGGATGTGGAGTTGGCGTTGCTGTCCCAGGATGCAACGACCTCCCGAGCCGTGCTCCATGCCTATCTCGAACGCCCGCGCGCGGAATCCGATTTGCTGCGCTTGGCGAAGCTCGGCGCCCAGTTGGCGCAGCGGCAGCGCGAAAGCGAAGCGCGCGTGGTGCGGGACGAACTCGCCGCCCTGCGGCCGACCGCCGCGATGGCCCAAGCCCTGCGCGCGATCGAAGTTTCCGACGATTTGGCGAAGACGACGCAAACGGCCGACGCCACGTTCGCCGCTGTCGATCGCGCCCTGCGCCAAAGCAACGCCGACGAGGCGCGCCGGGTGCTCGACTACGTGCGGCAGAAGTCGCCCGCGTGGCTCGCGGCCTCCCGCGCGGATTTCAACGCGAGTGAAGTGCGGGTCTGGCTCGCGCTTGATCAGCGTCCGCTGGCGCTCACAGCTTACAAGGAACTGGCGGTGCGCCCGGGCGCGGCGCGTTCGCTGGCGTTCAAGCTCGTGCGCAGCCTCGCGGCGGAAGGGCAGATCGAGTCCGCCCGGCTCCTCGCGCGGGAGACGGTCCGTTTGCTGCCCGACGACAAGGCGGCGGCCAACCTGCTCCGCGAGATCGAGGCGCCACGTCCGGGAGAATAAATACTGTGAGACTGAACGTTCGCTTTTCCTCCGCGTGGCAGCGCAAGCTCGCCCCGACGGATCGTTATCTCTGGCTGCTCTGGGCCGTGCGTTTCCACATCTCGATCGGGACGGTCCCCGTGTGGGAGTTCGTGATCTACTGGAAGCGGCTGGCGGTGCTCCTGTTCACCTTTGCGGTCGGCGGCTATCTGGCGGCCGTCACGGTCGTTCACCGTTTGTGGGCGCGACAGCCGGAGACGCACCTGCGCTGGCAGGACATCGCGCTCGCGCCGGTGCGTTGGGACAAATTTCGGGAGCAGCGCGGCGACGTGATGATCGCTGCGGGAATGAAGCAAATCGCGGAGGGGAAATTCGCGGACGCGTCGTTCAAGCTGCGCGCGGGGCTCGCACGTTCGCCCGCGAACGTGCCGGGCCGGATGAAGTTGGCGGCATTGGTGGCGTCGGGCGATCCCGTGCGCGCCGTGAAGTTGTTGGAGCAGGGCCTGACCGTGCTGCCGGATCAGGCTGAATTCCTCGGCGCCATGTTCGATTTGTGGAGCGATAACGGCGCGACCACCCTCGCGCTTACACGGAGCGCGGAGCTGCTGGCACCGGGCCGCAAACCGGCGCTCGGCGCCGAGGCGCGCGCGGTGGTGGTCAATGCGCGCGCGGCCTTGTTGTTGAGCCGCTCCGATGCAGTCGGGGCGCTCGCACTGCTTCAGACGAATCCGCGAGATTTCAAGACCGCGAGCGACCTGCAGACCGTGCGCCTGACCTTGCGCGCGCTCCGGGCGCTGGGCCGCGACGCGGAGGCGGCTGCGCTGCTCGCGCTCGTGCCGCCGGATGCCAACCGGAATCCGCGGATCGATGTGGGGATCGCGTTGGCGGCGCAGGATGCCGAGTCATTGGAGACCGCCTTGCGTCGGTTGAAGGCGCAGGCGCAGCGTCCCGCTTCCGCTCTGCTTTTCGCTTTCGAGGCGTGGCACGAATTGAAGCGCACGTTGCGACGCGAGGCGGTGGAAGAGGAAATTTACCGGTTCCACGACGGAGACGAGACGACGCTGCAGGCGCTCGGGGCGCTCGCCGTGCGGCTCGATTTGCCCGGCACGTTGCTGCGCGCGCAGCGCATGGCCGCGCGCAAGCGGTTCAATCCGTTCGCGTTTCAGGTGCATACGACGGAGCTGATGCTGCGGCGCGGTGACCTCGCGGAAGCGGAGCGGTTGCTCGAGCAATGGGAAAACACGCTTCCGCAACTGCAGGAATCGCAGCGGGTGGTCCCCGAGCTGTTGGCGCGGACGATCCGCGCCGCCGGCAGCGACCGCGTCACGCAAACCGCCGCGTTGACCAATCATTTTTCGCTGAACGGCGCGCGGGTGCCGACCGGGACCGTGTTGCTGGTGATGCGCACGCTGGAAAAGGCGGGCAATTGGCGCGCCGCGGCGCAGCTGGCGGAGACCGCCACGCGGTTCGCGCCGCTGAACGACGAGCTGCGCGAGCAGAGCGGCCGGCTGGCGTTGCGCGTGGCGCGCGAGACGGTCGCGGAGCCGACGGCCGCGCCGAAGCCGAAGCAGGCGGCCGAGTCCGAATTCACTTCCGGTGCGGAGGCACTTGCCGCGATCGACCAAGCGCTCCGACGCGACGACGCGGAAAACGCCGTGTGGCTGATCCAAGGCGTGCGCAAGAGCGGTCCGGCGTGGTTGTCCGAAGTCGAGCCGCAGCTGGCGATGCGCGAATACCGTGCCCGCCGCGCGCTCCAGCAGGGGCCGGCGGCGATGCTTGTGTTCCGCGACCTGGCTCTGAAACCGGGAGCGTCGCGCGCCGCGGCGTTTCGTCTCGTCCGCGACTACATCGCGGCCGGCGAGGGCGATTTGGCCCTGCAACTCGCCCGCGAGATCGAACGGTTGTTGCCCGGCGAAAAGGCGGCGGCAGTGCTGCTGCGTGAGGCCGAAGGACCGCCGATCGAAAAGACCGGCGACGGGAAAAAATAACCGCGCTGGCGCCGCGCTCAGCCGCGGCGCAGTTCCGAGCCGCGGAACTTGATGATGAAGCGGTGGACCTTCTTCTGCCGGCAGGAAATCTTGCCGGTCGCGAGGTCGAAGCGGTCGGGCACGTCCACGCGGATGATGTCGACGACGGCGTGGTAGCCGCGCTCGGAGAAGATATCGATCAGCATCGCGAGCGCTTGCGCTTCCTCGAGGATCGGGTCCTCGCTGTTCACGTTCGAATGACCCGAGATCGCGTGCCGCATGACGATCGGCATGATCTTTTTCTCGATCAGTGCGATGACGCGGGCGAAGAGTTCCGGGTGGTTCAGCGCGTAGCCGTCGAGGCGCTTCACGAGTTCCTGGCGCGCGTGGACGACGATCTCGCTGGCGAGCGGGAGAGTGCGGAGCTGGTCGTAGGTGCGCGGGTCGAGTTCGAGCGAACTTTGGTAAGCGAGTTCCTCGGCGATGGCTCTTTCGACTTCGTTGAGCGGGCCCTGCGCGTTGACGAGGTGGTAGTGGAAGACGTCCTTGAGCGAGAGCAGCGCGTCCCACGTCTGTTCCTTGAACACGCGGTAGCGGCGGGCGGCGAGGCTCTCGTCGAAGTCGGTCGCGCGCTCCTCCCAGAGTTCGCCGCGGCCGGAGGTGCGGACTTCCGCGTTGTGCGCCTTGGACTCGCGGCCGCGCTTGAGCTGGCGGGCGATGGATTCGTTCTCGTCGACGAAGAGCACGACGATGTGGACGATCGGCTGGCGGAAATGGATGCCCAGCGGCGTGCCGTAGAATTCGCGCCAGAGCTGAATCATCTTCTCGTAAAGCATCTTTAGGCACTCGACCTGCACCTTGGTGCGCGGGAAGCCGTCGAGGATGACGCCGTCGCGATACTCGGGCTTGAGCAGCTGGCGGAGCAGCACGCTGAGCACTTCGCGGTCGCCGATGAGATTGCCGCCTTCCTTGAGCCGCTTCATTTCCGGCGTGTCGAGCAGCGCGCTCATCACGATCGGTTGGCAGGTCAGGCCGCGGGCCTTGAGAATGTAGGGCGTGTTGGTGCCTTTGCCGGCGCCAGGCGCGCCGCCGAGGAGGATGAGTTCCTTGGGAAAGCGCAGATTCTCGCGGCCGAAGTCCGCTTCGAGGTCCGCCCAGATGGGCTCGAAGATGACGACGGCGTCTTTGATCTCGAGGTCAGGCGAGGCGGCAGCGGGCTTGGGGGCGGAGGCTTGGGCAGGTGTCTGGCTCATGCGAACAGTCGGGCGCAGCGTAGAACGCCACCCCGGCGACGCGATAAAAAAGCCTGTCGTGACGCGGCGATTAGCGGAAATACCGGCGGCGCGCTCAGGTCTTCTTCCGCAGGAGCTGCGGCGTGGCCTCGAGCTGGCCGCGCGTGACGCCGAGCTGGTTGATCAGCTTGAACTCCCGCCAGAGTTCCGCGCCGGTGATCTCGCCGCGCAGCAGCTGACGGTAGCGGCCGACGGTGCGCTGCAGCTCGTCGGCGGACTCGTTGAGAAATTCGATGCGGAACGACCGCGCGCCGAGCGCGAGGAGGCGGTCGACGAACTCGGCGCCGGTTTGCGCGCGGGAATTGTAGACGGTGTTGCGGCAGCCGGCGTCGGCTTTCAGCGGGTGTTCGGCGCCGATGCGGTCGCGGAGGCGGACGTCGTGCTTGTCGCAGGGGCGCCCGCAGGAGCGGTAGTCCGTGCCGTCGGAGAGGAACGCGCAGAACACGCAATGCTCCATGTGAAACATGGGCATGTGTTGGTGGAGCGTGATGTCGAACCACGCGCCGGGTGCGCCTTGCAGGAGCGCCTCGAGTTGCGCGACGTTGAGGTCGTAGCTCGCGGTGACGCGTTCGAGGCCGAAGCGCTCGCGGTAGAAGGCGGCGGTGAGCGGATTGGCGACGTTGAGCGAAAAATCGCCCCGGCGGCGTTTTTCGCTGAAGACGCGCAGGTGATCGTGGTTGCGCACGAGGTAGCCGTCGGCGTCGCATGAGAGCACTTGCTTGAGGATCCACTCCTCGCCGGGCTTGAAAATGCGTGGCGGGATGACCCAGAAGGAAGAAAGCTGAGAGCTGAGAGTTGAGGGCTGAGAGCCAGAAGCAGAAAAACCGGCTTCGGTAGCTTGCAGCTCGCGGAAGCGCGCGACGGCGTCGCGGTATTTCTTCGGGTCCTCGAACTCGGCGTAGATCGTGCGCGCGCCGGCGGCCCACGCGGCGTCGAGCTGGTGCAGGTGGCGAATGACGACGATGATCTCGGGCTCGATCGCGAGCTGCGGTTGGGTGCGCGGAAGAATCTCGGCGAGCGCCGCGCCACTGCGGAGCGTCCAGCGTTTCGGCGCGGCGCGCTGGGCATCGAGTTCGCTGACGACGCGGCGGCGGAGTTCGTTGAGCTCGCTCACTGCGAGGTGCACGGCGCCTTCGAGGCGGTTGGAGAATTCGCCGAGTTCGAACGGCGTGCCGCCGAGCCGGCCGAGTTGGTCGCGGAGACGCTCGGTCGAGAGCGGCTGCTTTTCGGCGGGTGCGAGAGGGGTGGCGGACTGGGCTTGTGCGACGTGGCCCTCGGCGTCGCGCGCGAGGAGCGTCAGCGGTGCGCCGACGTGGCCGTGAACCTCGAGGTCGATCGGACGGCGAAAGCGAATCTGTTCACCCTCGAACGTCTGGCGGAGTCGGCGGTCGAGTTCGGGGTCGTTGGTTTTCCAGACGCGGTGGCCCGCGCGCACGCGTTCGAAGTCGATGTCGCCGCGGCCGAAGCGCAGCACGGTCTCCGCGCCGCGTGGCTGCACCTGGTAGACGCGCCCGCCCTCCTCCTTGATCTCCGGACTGCCGGCGTCGAAGACGATGCCGTCGCCCGGTTTCAGCGGCGCTTCGAGCGTGAGCGCGACGAAGTCGGGGCCGACGCGCGTGACCGTGCCGAGGAATACGCCGCGTTTGGTGCCGAAGCGCGCGTGGGCGAGTTCCTGGTTGTTGATGCCGCGGAACCAGCCGGTGTAGAGGCCGCGCGAGAAACTCATCTCGAGGTCGTAGCGGGCCGACGCGGCCGTCGCCGCGTCGGAGCTGAGAGCTGAGGGCTGAGAGCCGAGAGTCGGAGACGGCGTCGCGCGGATTGTTTTGGGACTCTCAGCTCTAGACTCTGGACTCTGGACTGGCTGCGCGGCTAACGCGCGATCGAGCGCGGCGCGGTAGACGCGCGTGATGTTCGCGACGTATTCGGCGGATTTGAGACGGCCTTCGATTTTCAGCGACGCGACGCCGACGCGGACGAGTTCGGGCAGGATTTCGAGTCCGGCCAGATCCTGCGGGCTGAGCAGGTAGCGGCGGTCGCCGAGTTCGACCTTGGCGCCGTCCGAGATCAACTCGTAGGGCATGCGGCAGGCTTGCGCGCACTCGCCGCGATTGGCGGAGCGGCCGCCGAGCGATTCGCTGGTGAGGCACTGGCCGGAGTAGGCGACGCAGAGTGCGCCGTGGACGAAAACTTCGAGCGGCAGCGAGACGGCGGCGGACTTTTGCGCGGCTTGGATGGCGGCGATCTCGGTGAGCGAGTTTTCGCGCGCGAGCACGACGAGGTTGGCGCCGAGGTCCTTGGCGAATTCCACGCCGGCCGCGCTGGTGACCGTCATCTGAGTCGACGTGTGGATCGGAAAATCCGGCGACAGCGTGCGGATAAGGCGGCAGATGCCGACATCCTGCACGATGGCGGCGTCGACGCCGGCGGCGATGATGCTGCGGAGGTATTGCTCGGCGTCGGCGAGCTCGTCGGCGAAGACCAGCGTGTTGAACGTCACGTAGCCGTGCACGCCGCGGCGGTGCAGGAACTCCATGAGACGCGGCAGGTCCGCGACGGTGAAGTTGTGCGCGCGCATTCGGGCGTTGAAGCGCTCGAGGCCGAAATAGATCGCGTCCGCGCCGTTCTCGACGGCGGCCTTGGCGCATTCCCAGTCGCCGGCGGGCGCGAGGATTTCCGGGCGCGCGGGCGCGGCCGCGGAGGCAGGCGAGGCAGGTTGGACTGAAGCGGAGGTCGACACGTGCACGCCTCTGTTAGCGCCCGGCGCGCCGGCCGCAACCGCGAACGCGTCAGGCGGCGCGGGTCGCAGTGTGCGGACGGGCGGCGTGCGGTGCGGCGGCGCGGAGGCGCGCCGCGAGATAGATGGCGGCGACGAAGGCCAGCACGGCGAGGTAGCCGACGCGTGGGTAGCCTTCGAGGCGTCCGCTGACGGCTTCGCGCGTGATGAAGATGCCGGCGATGGAGTTGGCGAGGGCGCTGCCGCCTTGTTGGATGGCGGAGTTCACGCTCATGAACCCGCCGCGATAGCGCGCTTCGACGGAGTTGGTGATCAGCGCCATCGCGGGTGGGAAGCGCCCCGACATGCCGATCATGAACGCGGTCGTCACGATCAGCGCCACGAAGACCGGCACGACCGGCAGGTGCGTGAGCACGACGACGGAAACGCACGCGAGGATGGTGATGAGCGTGAAGACATGCAGTTTGTCGTGGCGGTCCGAGAGGCGCCCGAACCACGGCATCGTGAAAAACGTGAACGCGCCGCCGGCGAGATAGACGAGCGGGAGTTGCGCCTCGGTCAGGCCGACGTTGGTGACCATCGACGGAGCCATGAACGGAATGACGCAGCCGCCGGCGAAGACGAGCGCCGCCGAGAGCGCGAAGCCGCGCAGGTGGATCGGATGCGTGCAAATCTCGCGCATTTGCCGCCAGGGATTTTGGTCGACGGGATGCGGCGGCAGGGCGGGCAGGGCGCGCCAGCCGATCACGCCGATGATGAGGCTCATCGCGGCGAGCAGAAAGAACGGCGCGTGCCACTCGAAGTAGCCCGCGAGCGCGAGGCCAGTTGGCACACCCAGCACGGAGGCGATGGGAAAGGACGTCATCACCACGCCCATTGCCGCGCCGCGCCGTTCGGGCGGCACGACGTCGCTCACGGCGGCAGTCACGACGGAGCCGGCCAAGCCGCCGAAGGCACCGGCGGCGAAGCGTGCGATGAGGAGGAAATGGTAGGTCGGCGCGAGCGCGCAGGCCAACGTGGAGAGGCCGAAGCCCGAGTAGAGGAAGAGCAGGGCGCGTTTCCGGTCGTAGCGATCCAGCAGGAAGCCACCGATGAAACCCGTGCCCGCGGCGGCCAGCGAGTAGGCCGCGACCAGGCGGCTGAATTGCCCCGGGCTGATGTCGAAGACGCGCATCAGATGCGAGCCGAGCGGCATCAGGATCATGTAATCCATCACGTGCGTGAATTGCACGGCTGCCAACGTGAAGAGCAGCAGGCGCTCGTGGATGCGAGGAGTTCCGGACATGGAGCGGCGCAGCGTCCTCAGAAACTCTCGCGGCGCAACTCAGCTTTCTGTTCTGCCCGGTGTCCGAAAGGGCGGGGTCGTGTGCGCGAGCGCGGATTGCATCGGACCGACGACCGCATGCGCGGCGTCGGTGAAGAGCTTCGCGCCCTTGGTGTGATGGTGGCGGTAGTGGCGGATCAGGGCGATCTCGCGCATGGGCACCTTGCCGGAGAATTTGCGGTAAACGAGGCCGGCGGGATCGGTGGCGGTGCGCGCGCTGCGGGGCAACACGCTGATGCCGACACCGAGGGCGGTGAGCGCTTTGGCCGTGGAAAGCTGGGCGACGCGGTGCAGCACGCGCGGCTCGAAATCGTGGTCGCCGAGCAGGCGTTGGACTTGCGTGGCGGTCGAGGAGCCGGTGCCGAGCATGATGAAATCCTGGTCGCGCAAGTCTTCGAGCGTGACGTTGGGCGCGGTTGCGAGCGGATGATCGGCTGCGGTCGCGAGGAGCAGCGGTTCCGAGAAAAGCACGGAGGTTTCGATGCGGGGCTCGTTGACGGGCAGGGAGACGACGCCCAGCTCCAAGTCGCCGTCCAGCACCGCTTGAACCACGGTGGGGCGGAAGTCCTCGCGGGTTTGGAGGTGGAGTTTGACCTCGTTTGCCCGGCAGTAAGCCAGAACGGCTGGCAGGAAGAAGTGGGCGACGGTGGGAATCACTCCGACCGAGACGCGGTGGCCTTGGGCGGGATCCTCCTTCAACTCGCGGACAGCATCGTCGGCTTCGGCGATGATTCGGTGGGCTCTTTCGAGGAGAAGTTCGCCGGCGGGGGTCAGGCTGACTTTGCGGCCCAGACGATGGAAAAGAGTCTGACCGAGCTCTTCTTCGAGATTTAAAATCTGCTGACTGAGAGATGGTTGTGAAATAAAGCTACGGCTGGCCGCTTTGGTGAAGTTGCCCGTCTCGGCGACGGCGACGAAGTAGCGGAGTTGGTAGATTTCCATCGGATAAAACTATAGGAGGCATAGAAATGAAGTATTTCTCCTATTGCAAGGGTTGCCGTATTATCTCCTCAGCAAAACAAGCAACCCATCCACGAAACAGAAAGGTTCACCCACATGAACGCCAAGAATCTCCTCCAGTCCGCCGCCCTCACCGCCACCCTCGCCGCCGTCTTCGCGGAACTCGCGAAGGTGAACACCGACCTCCCGCTGATCGGTCTGATCATCGGTTACGTCGCGGCGATCGGTATCCTGGCCTGTGCGGCCTTCGACGGTGCGAAGCGCACCTCCTAAAGAGTTTCAGCCGAAAGCATAGTGTGCAAATGAGGCCCGGGTTAGGGGTAGCCCGGGCCTCTTCTTTTTCCCTCCACGCGGGGCCGGTCCATGGACCGGCCCTTTTCTTTTGCCCCAATCGTGCCAATCTGGGGTCCGATAAACAAAACCGCCGGGGCATGACGCTTTTCAGGAAACAACCACCCATGGAGGCAAATTGTGCATCCACATCCTGGAAAGACTGGTTCGAAGCTTACGGGCCGAAGCTGCTGCTCTGCGCGCGGCAGTGGACCCGTTCGCTGGCGGACGCCGAGGATGTCGTGCAGGAAGCCTTCGTGCGCTACTGGCGCCACCAACGCGAGCTGCCGGGCGATCCGCAGGCTCTCCTCATCACCTCGGTGCGTCGCGCGGCGCTCGACCTCGCCCGTCGCGAGGGCAGGCGCTTGGTGCGCGAAGAAAAGGCCGATGGCGGCCTCGAAGAACGCGAAGGGATTTTCGATCCACTGCCCGGGGACGGCGACGAGCGGCGGCTCGAAATCGAAACGGCGCTGCAACGCCTGCCCGACGAACAGCGCGAGGTGCTCGTGCTCAAAATCTGGGAGGAACTCACTTTCGAACAAATCGGCGAGATGCTCGACATCTCGCCCAACACTGCCGCATCGCGCTACCGCTACGCGCTCGGCGCGCTGCGCAAGGAATTGAAGCCGCTCAGTTATGGATGACACATCGCTCCAGGATCTGGAAAACGAACTGAAGGCGCTACGCCCGCGGCGTCCGTCGGTTCTGCTCCGCGCCCGGGTGGAGCACGAACTCTCCCGCTCGGAACTCGAAACCCAAGCGTCGCCCCGATCGACCCGCGAGGTGCCGCGCTACACCTCGGCGACGACGTTGCGCTCGTGGAAGTGGTTCAGCTGGCAAATGGCCGCAGCGGCCGCCGTCGCGTTGGCAGTATCGGTCGGCGTCTGGCGCTGGCAGGTCTCGCGCAACACGCCCGTCGCCCTCCCCGTGTCCGCCCCGAGCTTGGCCCAATCGGAAAAGGCCGAACCCACGCCGGCGGAGTCGATGCCCGCTCCGACTCCGCGCGCATTGGCGGCGACTGACACCTATCGTCCGGTCAAGGCCGCGAACGTGCTCTACGACCTCAAGGACGAGGGCCCGGCCTTGCTCGACGACAACACCCCCGGTCGGCGCATCCGCGCGCGCTACGTCGATACTTACACCTGGAAAAATCCCGCCACGAACGCGTCGCTCAAATGGAGCGTGCCGCGCGACGAGGTGCGCGTGCTCCCCGCGAGCTTCCATTGATTTTGCAAACCCAACCTGGGTGGCGCGCCGGACTCGGTTTGCAAACCGACGCGTCACCCGAATCCCACTCCGAAGAATGAAAAATTCCCTGCGTTACATCCTCCCCGCCGTCGTCGGCGGTGCACTCGCCGTGTCGGCTTCCGCGACCACGGTTGTTCGGCGCGTCGATCCGAATGTCGTGCGCATCCAAGTCAGCGATCCGATCCATGTGCGGATCGAAAAGGGCGAAAAGTCCGATAAGAAAATCCCCAGCGAAAAAGTCACGTTCCTCGGCGTCGAAACCGGTCCGTTGCCTGAAGTGCTCGCTTCCCAGCTCGGCCTCGGTGACGGCATGGGCCTCGTCGTCCGTCGCGTGGCGGAGGACAGCCCGGCAGTCGGCGTGCTGAAAGAGCACGACGTGCTCACGAAGCTCGGCGACCAGCAACTTGTCGATTCCCGGCAACTCAGCGTGCTTATCCGCGCGAAGAAGCCCGGCGACGAAGTGAAGCTCACGCTCGTGCGCGGCGGCAAGGAGATGACCGTCACCGCCAAACTCGCGGAGCGCGAACTCCCGCGGATGTTCGGCCTGCGCGGCGGCGACATCGACGGCGGCGCGTTTCAATTCTTCCAAGGCGACGGCCCCGCGGTCGAGCGCCTGCGCGAGCTGCCCGGAATCGCCCGCGACGAGCTGAACGACGTCATGCGCATCATCGGCCGTGAGCGCGGCAATTGGTTCGCCGGTCCGCGCGTGCACGTCTTCAAGCGCCACGGCGGTTCCTCGCTCCTGAACATGGCCGAAGGCAATTTCGCCTACTCCGACGACGAGGGCTCGATCGAGGTCACCGCCTCAAAAGGGCAGCGCGAACTCACGATGAAGGATGCCAAGGGTGCCGTGACCTTCAAAGGCCCGATCAACACCGACGAAGAGCGCGCCAAGCTCCCCGCTGAGGTGAAGAAGCGTCTCGGCAAGATCGACGACGCCACCATCGACTTCGAAGCCGACGAATCGCTCGAGCAGGAAGGCGCGGCCGTGAAGCCGGACAAGACGAAGACCGGCACGACCATCCGCCGCAGCATCCGCCTGCAACCGTCGTTCTGAAACTAGGTTTTCGACGCGAGGTGTTAGCCGCGTCGTGTGTGTAAACGAAAGAGGCCGCCCGGTTCGTTCGGGCGGCCTCGCTCGTGAAAGGTTCTCAGTGTTGCGCGCTCACATCGGCGGCGGCTCGGCGCCCTCGGGCGCCGCACGCTTCACGAAGGCGGCCACGATGAGCACGACGATCAGGCCGAAAATGACGCCGAAAAAAATCGTGCCCACAGCCTGCGCGCCGGGCGAAAGCGTCATGCGCACGAAGCCCTCGGCCTTGCTCATCTGGTCGTCCGACATGCCTTGCTCGGCCCACTTCGAGCGGATGACTTCGAGCTGATAGTCGGCGAAGCTCGTGTTGATGAACTTCAGGTGGATGAAATTATAGACGGCCGACATGGCGGACGCGATCAGGGCAAGCAACGTGCCGTTGCCGACCGCCTGGCCATAGGAGATCGCCTGGTTCGGGCGTTCGTCGCGGATGGCCTTCAGCGCGAACCAGTAGATCGCGAACACCACTGGCAGCATCAGCCAGTTCAGGTATTGGCCGGTGGCGAGCTTCTCGGTTTCAAAGCCGGTGAAAAACAGCAGCAGGCGAAAAGCAGCGCCCGCGACCGTGAGGATCAGTGCGTAAAAGAATTTCGTGCCCATGGTGCGTGCATGGCATGCCGAGCCGGGATTGCCAATCCCCTAAGGACAAACGGCTCTGCGCGCGGATGGGCGGCAGAGCCGGGAACGTCAGCGATTGTCGCCGTCGAGCACGCGACCGAGGCCGCCGAGGATCGAGCCTTCTTCGCGTCCGCCGCGGCCCGTTTGCGGCGCGGCGGCGACGATGCGGCCGGCGAGACGCGAGAATGGCAGTGACTGCAGCCACACCTTGCCCGGGCCGCGCAGGCGAGCGAGGAACAAGCCTTCGCCGCCGAACAAGGCGGTCTTGATGCCGCCGACGAACTCGATGTCGTAGTCCACACTTGGTTGCAGCGCGACGAGGCAGCCCGTGTCGACGCGCAGCGTCTCTCCCGGGGCGAGCACGCGCTCATAGAGCGTGCCGCCGGCGTGCACGAAGGCGAGCCCGTCGCCCTGCAGGCGTTGCATGATGAAGCCCTCGCCGCCGAAGAGGCCCACGCCAATGCGCTTTTGAAACGCGATGCCAATGCTGACGCCTTTCGCGGCGCAGAGGAACGAGTCCTTTTGCGCTATGAGTTCGCCGCCCATCTCGCCGAGGTGCATCGGCAGAATTTTGCCCGGATAAGGTGCGCCGAACGCCACGCGGCGTTTCTGGGCCGAGCGATTGCCGTAGACGGTCATGAAGAGCGACTCGCCCGTGAGCACGCGCGAGCCCATGCCGAGCAGCGCACCGACGAAGCCGCGGTTCTGCTGCGTGCCGTCGCCGAAGATCGTTTCCATCTCGATGCCGTCGTCCATGAACATCATGGCGCCGGCTTCGGCGATCACCGCTTCATTGGGGTCGAGCTCAACTTCGACGAACTGCATGTCGTCGCCGCTGATGCGATAGTCGATCACGTGCATTGGATTCATGGCGGAAAGGACCCGCAGCGTCGCAGAAAAGTCGCGCGGTCGCAGGTTGAATTTGGCCGTAGTTTTCCAGACGCCCCCCTGCGGCTGTGCGCTTCCATGACAGTCCCGGTGCGGACGGTGAGTAGCTTGGTGTGACGTGCCCTCCAATTGTCCGCGACGTCTCGCACCGGAAGAATCCCGATATCCAGCGACGGAGTTTACGCGGAATTTTCACAAAGTTGCGATTATCGCATTTACAAAGCCTCCAGAGGGATACATGGGTTGCTCACAAGTTATCCACGTCGATGGAATCCACACTGAGTGGGGTAAAAAATCCACCGCAGCATCACGTTGGCACGAAGGTTAAAACCTACGTTCTGGACACGAACGTCCTGCTGCACGACCCGCAGTCCCTCTTCAAGTTTGAGGAGAACAACCTCGCGATTCCCGTCGAGGTTCTGGAGGAGCTCGATGCGATCAAAGGCGAGCAGTCGACCGAACGCGGTCGCAACGCGCGCCGCGTGCACCGGTTGCTTCAGGAGCTGTTGCCGGATTCGCACTCGATGCACGAGGGCGTGAAACTGCCGAACGGCGGCACGCTCTCGATCATCATCAATCGCTACCTCGTCGAGAACAACTGGTCGACGCCCGCGATGCAGCGGTTGCGCGCCGTCGTCTCGGACTTTACGAAGAAGGACAACCGCATCATCGCGGCTGCACTTTTCGTTCAGGAAACTTTTCCGCCGCCGACGATCCTCGTCACGAAGGACGTCAACGTGCAGCTCAAGGCGCGCGCCGTCGGCCTCGAGGCCGAGGATTATCTGAACGACAAGGTTCCCGAGGCGCCCGACACCGACTCGTATCAGACGCTCCCACTCGACGTCTACGAGATGCAGCGCTTCTTTTCCGAGGGGCAATTCGCCATCGGCGACGACGTCGCGAAAAAACTCTATCTGAACGAATACGTCCTGCTCATGACGCCCGAGGGCAAGACCGCTCCCGGACGTTACTACGGCCAGGGCGTGGTGCGCCGGCTGCGTTTCCCGGAATTCGTGAAGGCTCCCGGCGGCATCCCGATTCGCCCGCGCAATCTCGAGCAGCAGTTCTTCATGGACGCGCTGATGGATGACTCCATCTCGCTCATCACGTGCTTCGGCAAAGCCGGCACCGGCAAGACGCTGCTCTCGACCGGTTGCGCGCTGCATCAGATCACCGATCCGGAAAACGCGCGCTACGACGGCCTGTCGATTTCCCGTCCCGTCATCGCGCTCGGCAAGGACATCGGCTTTCTCCCCGGCTCACTCGAGGAAAAGATGAAGCCGTGGCTGCAGCCCTACCACGACGCGCTCGAAGTGCTCATGCCCTCTAAGCTGCCGAAGGATCCGCAATTCGCGGCGAAGAAGGTCGGCAAAAAGAAGCGCAAGCACGACGACGTCATGGCGAGCATGACCGCACCGCAGCCCACGCACGGTGGCAACGGCAATGGCAACGGCGTGCCGCCCATGAAGCCCTACGAGCGACTGATCAAGAGCGGCCTCGTGGAGATCGAGGCGCTGTGCTTCATCCGCGGCCGCTCGATCGCACGGCGCTTCTTCATCCTCGACGAGGCGCAGCAGCTCACGCCGCACGAGGTGAAGACGGTCATCACGCGCATTTCTGAGAGTTCCAAGATCGTGCTCATCGGCGACCCCGCGCAGATCGACAATCCCTACGTCGACGCGCGCAGCAACGGCCTCGTCTTCTGCCATAATCGCATGAAGGGCCAGTCGCTCCACGCACACGTGAAGCTCTCAAAGGGCGAACGCTCGCGTCTCGCCGAACTTGCGGCGGATTTGCTCTGACCCGCCGCGGCGACCTCGCGGGCCGCCGTCACGATCACTCGGCTTTCGCCTCTTCCTCGACGGGAGCGGGTGCCTCTTCGCCGGCCTCCTCCTCGTCGCCATCGAGCAGGCTCGGCTCACCTTTGCGTTGGGCGATGAACTCCATGATGCCCGCGAAAAGACCGGTGAACATCAGGTCGCCGAAGAGCGTGTTTTTGAAAAAGTAGATCGTCGGCGGAAATTCCGGATGTCCGATCGTCAAAGCCTGCCACCAGCCGGCGAGCGTCTTGGCGTAGAACGGATCCGACCACCACGACTGTGTGTTCGTCACAAGGTAGAACAGCAGCGCGCCGAGCAGGCTGCCGTTGAGCAGCCACAGCCAGGACTTGCGCGTCGACACCCACCAGCCGAGCGCCACCGCCGCCGCGAAACACGCGAAGCGCGCGATGTAGCCCGCCGTCGGGAGCGAGTAGCCGTATTCGCGCGCGTAGAACCAATTGATGTAGATGTCCGAGAGGCAGAGCGCGACGAAAGGCACCGCCCAAGTCCAGCGCTTGCGGAAATACACGGCGCCGCAGAACGCGATCGCCATCACCGGCGAAATGTTCGCCAGCGAGAAATCCATCGTCGGCAACACGCGGAAGAGCGCGGCAATCAGGATGAGGACGATGGGAACAAGCATGACGCTTCAACTTGTGGGCACTCTGCCGCGGAAGACAAGCGCGGGCCTCGTCAGCTTTCCGCCACACGGGCGAGCAGCCAGAGCAGGTCGGAAACCCGGTTCAAATACTGGAGCAGCAGCGGTCGCACGGTCTTCCCCTGCGCGCCGAGACCGGAGACGCGCCGCTCGGCTCGCCGGGCGGCGGTGCGCGCGAGGTCCAGGGCGGCCGCGTGCAGATTGGCGCCGGGTGTCGCCCAGCCGTCGAATTTCGGTTGGCGCGCTTCCACGGCGGCCACCGCCGCGTCGATGCGCGCGAGGGCGGCTTCGTCGATCTTGGCGAATTTCGAGCCCGCGTAACGCCCCGCGTCGCTCTCGGCGCAGGCGACTTCGCCCATGAGTGCGACCAACTCCTGTTGGATTCGCTCCAGTTCCGAGCGATCGGCGCCTTCCGGTTGCGTGGCCTTGGCGAAGCCGATGGCGGCGTTCAGTTCGTCGAGCGCGCCGACCGCTTCGATCTGCGGGTGGTGCTTGGGCACGCGCTGGCCGTAGAGCAGGGAAGTGGTGCCGTCGTCGCCGGTGCGGGTGGCGATGGATCGGGCGGAAGGTTTGCCGGCGTCGGCCATCGCGTCGCTCACTTCTTGGCGGCCTCGCGCGTCTGTTTTTTGAGCGCCTTGAGCTGAGGGTCGAGCGCTTGCAGCGTCTCCTTGTCCATGCGCGAGATGAAGAGGACGCCGTTCAGGTGATCGGCCTCGTGCTGCACGCAGCGCGAGAACAGGCCGTTACAGCGCAGCGTGTGCGGCGTGCCGTGCTCGTCCTGATATTTCACCGCGATCTCGTCCGGACGCGTCACGTCGCCGCGGATCTCGGGAAAGGACAGGCAGCCTTCCTCCAACGAGGTTTGCGGCTCGGGCACGACGTCGATCACGGGGTTGGTGACGATCATCGGCATGAACAGCTCGAGCGGCGGCTTCGCGCCATCGAGTTCCCAGTCGAAATCCACGTCGGTTTCCCGCAGGTCGATGACGCACAGTTGGATCGCCTGTCCGATTTGGTGCGCCGCGAGACCGATGCCGTGCGCGGCGTGCATCGTATCCACCATTTCGGCCGAAAGTTTGCGCAGGGCCGCGTCAAACGTCGTGATCTTCGCGCCCTTCTTTCGGAGGACAGGGTCGTCGTAGTGAACAATTCGCAGCGGCATGGGTCGTAATCCGCGCAGCGTATTTCTCCGCGCAACTTGCGCGCAAATAAATAGTTTTCGCTTCCGCTGCGCCACGCTATGTCCAGCCGCATGTCCCAACCCGCCGTCGCCGTCCCCGGCACCGTCTCCGCCGCATGGATCGCGGGCGTGGTTGGCGGTTTGGCGTTGCTCGCGGTGGCGTGGCTCCTGCCGGTGAACGTAAAGTCGCTCAACCCCGCGCTCTTGCGCGAGGCTGGGCGGGATACGCAGAGCGCTGCCACGTTCGCGCGCGAGCTGCTCGAACTCGACCGCCCCGGGCCGGCCGAACTCGTCCTGGAAACCGCCCGCGCAGTGAACGATCCGGGCGCCAGGGCGGTTCGCGTGATTTTCGAGGATTACCAAAAACGCCATCGCGACATGATCCCGTGGGGCGGTTGGGATCCCGCGCTCGAACCGCTGCTCGTCGGCCGCACGGCGGCTTCGCCCGCCGAGTCGACGCCGGTGCTGAAATTTCTCGTCACCACGCAGGCGCGCGACGCGATGAGGAAATACCTCTCGGTTTCGCGGCTTCCCGGCGTGCAGGCGCTGCTGAAGACCGGCGAGCTCACCACGACGCAGCGCTTCGTGCCCGCGACGCGCCCCGGCGGTCAGCCCCTCGATGCGGTCATCCTCCTCACCGCCTACCTGTGGCAGACCGAGCACCTCGCCCCGACGCTCCAGCGCGAGGTGCGCATGCTCGCCGAGACGGCGGTTTCCACGGGCCAGATGGGCGCGCTCGAGGAGTTTTATCTCGATATCCTCACACTCGGGAAACGGCTCAACTGGGTGCAACTCTCCGAGTTGCTCCGCACCGCTTCGAATCCCCGCACCGTCGCGCAGTTCGCGCATCTCACGCGCGTCGCCCCCGAGCATCTGCCGGCGATCTACACCGCGGCGTTGATGACGAAGTCGGCCGACGGCGTGGCGCGCTACCTCATCGCCTTCGGCAAACCCGGCGCGGAAAACCTCCGCCTCGCGCTCGCGAGCGGCGAGGGCGCGGTCCGGCAACTCGTGACGCGTCAGGCCCCGGTCGTGCAAACGGCGGGCGGTGACTTCGAGTTTGGCGCCGGCTTCGTTCTCCGGAATCCGGAGCTCGCGCTGCTCGGGAAATACGCGGCATTCCTCATCGGAGTTTTCCTGCTCCTGCGTTCGATCGACCTGCGGTTGTTCTTCCCCGAGGAGAAACGCCTGCACGGCGCCTTTCCGCACATGGGCAGCGGCGTGCTCGCGAGCATCCTGACGTTCATCTTTTTCGTGTTCTCCGAGCCGTTCCTGCTCAAGGCCGCCGCAGCCACCGAATACCAATTCAAGCTGGTCGTGCCCATCCTCGGGCAGACCGCCGCCAACGTCGCCAAACCCATTTCAACCAACGCACCCGCCATGGACATCGCCACCATCCTCTCGATCACCGTCTTCGCCGCGCTGCAGGTCGGCATGTATGTGATCTGCCTGCTCAAGCTCGCCGAAGTCGATCGCCAGTCGCTCCCGCCCGCGATGAAGCTCAAGCTCGTCGAGAACGAGGAGAACCTCTTCGACGGCGGTCTCTACGTCGGCATCGCCGGCACCGCCACGGC
This sequence comes from Opitutia bacterium, assembly GCA_016217545.1. Lineage (NCBI taxonomy): Bacteria > Pseudomonadati > Verrucomicrobiota > Opitutia > Opitutia bacterium. The sequence continues at coordinate 49,565 of JACRHT010000006.1, forward strand.
GCTCGTCCTGCAGGTGCTCGGCGTCATCGAGGCCAACCTGCTCGCCGCCTACTCCTCGAATCTCTTCGGCATCATCTGCGTCGCGCTGGTGAAAATCCGCCACGTGCGGAACTACAAGCGCAAGCTCATCCTCGAAACCCAGCAGGCCACCGTCACCGCCTGAGCCGGCCGCTCTCCGCGCCGTCATGAACAAGACGCTTCTCCTCATCATCTGCGACTTCCTGTTGCTCAACCTCCTCGCGCTCACGCGTTGGGAAAAGGCTGAGCCGCAGCGCGCGCTCGACACGCCGGCTCCCACCGCGTCGTCGCCGGCCGCCGCCCCCGCGGTGAACGCCGACATGGTCGAACTCATGCGCGTGTCTCTCGAGGACGAGAAGGCCGCGCGCGACCAGCTCGCCTCGCAGCTCAACAACACCCAGGGCACGCTCTCCGAGCGCGAGAAAGCCCTTTCCCAGCTCGAACAACAGAAACAGCAACTCCAAGGCGCGCTGTCCTCGACCTCCGCCGCCGCCAAGGAACTCGAGAAAAAATACTCGGACGCGACGAACGAGGCGTTCCTCACCAAGGAGCAGCTCGCCAAGATGCAGCGCGAACTCGAGGAGCGCCGCGCCGAGGCCGAACGCCAGAAGGCCGAACTCGCGAAAATGGAGCGCGCCAACAACGAGGCGCGCCAGCGCATCGAGTCGCTCGCCGTCGCCGTGAAAGTCGCCGAGCAGGAAAAACAACTGCTCGGCCAGAACCTCACCGAGGCCAAGCAGCAGATCGAGGTCGAGCGCCAGGAGCGCGCCAAGGTCCAGGAGCAGACGGTCGTGCTCGCGCAAGGCGTCGGCCAACTCGCGCAGAAGTCGACCGAGCTCACGAAGGAGATCCGGGACAACCGCCCGGTGAATCCGAACACGCTCTTCGCCGAATTCCTCAACAATCGCGTGCAGCTCCACGTCACCACGCGCCGCCCGGGCCTCTTCAGCCCGAGCGTGAAGGACAAGGATTCGCAGACCGTGCTCGTCACCGATGGCTCGCGCATTTACGCCCTCGCGCACCTCAGCGACACGCCGTTCTCGCTCACGTGGGAGAACCCGCCGAACTACGACCTGATCGCCGGCCAGCTCACGCGCGGCTCGTTCAAGGCGCCGGTCAGCGAACTCCGCTTCCTCAACGCCGACCCGCGCGTCGTCGTGGTGCCGCTCGACGACTCGCTCGCCGCCGTTATGGGCGCGAAGGTCTACAAACTCGCCACCGAACCGTTCAAGTTCCCCTCCGTCGTGCTCGTCCGCGCCGACGATGGCCGCTACGGCGAGACGCATTTCCGCATCGACGCGAACCGTCGCGGCTACGTGAAGATCGACAATCGCATCTCGACGCGCCTCTTCGGCGAAATCGCGTCGAAGCGCGGCGATCTCGTCTTCGCGCAAACCGGCGACCTGATCGGCATCATGGTGAACAACGACTATTGCGCCGTGCTGGGCGACTTCGGCGCCGCGCAGACGATCCCCGCCGGCGAGAGCGTGCCGCAGAAGAACACCGACGCGATCTTCCGCGATCTCGCGAACCGCTGGATGCGCCTCGATCAGTCGTTGCAGTGAGAGGTGGGCGTCGCCGTCCCGGCGACGCCATTGCGGTTGTTTCGCCGTTGAACGCGCGCACCCGCGCCGCCTGAATGCGCGGCGTGCTGCCGCCGTTCATCGAGTCGCTCGGACTCACCGATCCATGGACCTATTTCGGGGTCTTCCTGGTCGCGTCGCTGCTCATGCTGTGGCGACTGGAGGCGATGCTCGACCATGGCCTCGAAGGCACGGCGCTCGGCACACTGGTGATGCCTTACTGCTCGGGGCTCGGGAATCTGCTGTTCGTCTGGATCGTCTGGCAGCGGCACGGTCCGGCGAAGGAGGTGCTCACGAACTGCCTCGTGAACAACGTCACGAACCTCACGTTGCTGCTCGGTCTGCCGGCGCTGCTCTTCGGCTTGCAGGTTACGGGCGGTGCGAAGTCCGGCGTGGCGAAGGGCGCGAAAAAAACAGCGAACAAGAGCGGGGCCGCGCGCGGTGACGCCGGCGCGACCGGCGCGCAGGTGAATCGCCTCTCGCTGCTGCTCACGCTCACGGCGGTGTTGTTTTTCACCGGTGGCACGTGGCTGCTCGCGGACGACGGCAAGCTCACGCGCACGGACGGGCTGATGCTCGTGGGGCTGTTCCTGTTTTGGCAAACGTTCCAGGTGTTCGACGTGATGAAGCACAACGTGCAACGCCGCGCGTCGTTCGGTTTCTTGTTCTACATTGATCTCGTGATCGTGCTCGCGGCGGCGTGGGCGCTGTATGAGAGCATCGACTGGCTCGTGACGTGGATCACGGCGCAGAAGTCCGGCTTCGTGAGCGCGGCGAATCTTGGCTGGCTCAGCGGTTGGTTGATGGTCCTGCCGAATGCGCTGCTCGCGCTTTACTGGGGCTGGAAGAGGCGCGCCGATGTCGTCTACAGCTCGCAGGTCGGCGATGGGCACATTTGCATTCCACTGTGCCTCGGAGTCCTCGCGTTGCTGACGCCGGTGGCGGTGCCGTCGCTGTTCATGACGGGTCTCGCGCTCCTCGGTGGCGCGGTGGTCGTGCACGCGTTTTGCCTGCTCGCGTTTGGCGGGTTGCCGCGCTGGGTCGGCGGCGTGCTGCTCGGCGCCTACGGCTGGTTCGTGTGGACGGGGCTGTTCGCGTGAACCGTCGCCGAAAGGGGAGGGCCCGCGTCCCTGCAGGCCGCAAGCGCGGGCGCGGGCGCTTGTGACGTTCGCGGCGCGCGGGGACGCGCGCCCTCCAAACGATTCATGTGGCGATCGCGCGTCGGAGGGCGGCGCTCCGTCGCCGCCTCGGCCGCGGCGATGCATTTAGGGCCTTTTCTGTTTTTCTGTAGCCGGGCTCGCTGAGCCCGGTCGGCGCTTCTTCCCTCGGGAAAGCCCCCTTTCCGGGTCGGGGTCAGCGACCCCGGCCACAGTATTTGTGAAAACGCTGTAGGCGCCCTCCGGCCAAATGCCGGGCTCCCTGCGCCTCACACGGGTTCGCCGGAGAGCTCGAAGACTTCGTTCCCGCCGGTCGTGAGGTAGCGGCCGAGTTCCGAGCCGGGGAAGCTGCCGAATTGGCCGGGGTAACAGCGCAACAGCCCCTCGCGTGCGAGGCGCACGATGCTGCGCGCGTTCAGATCGAGATCGTTGCAGAAGAAGGGCGGGCGCGCGCGGTTCGGCCACATCATGGAGCCGCGCAAGACGTCGCCGATGATCGCCTCGCCCGAGGCAAGAACGACGGAGACCGAGCCGTTCGTGTGGCCGGGCGTCGGAATGACTTTTCCGCGCACGCCGTAGGGCTCGAGCGAGAAGGCCTCGCGGAACTGGATGTCCGGTTCGAAGGACTGGAACTCCTCGTCGATGAAGGGGCGGATGAAGCGCCCGAGCGGACCTTGCGCGGCGAGCACGCCGTTCTTGCCGGTGCGGGCGAGCGCGGCGTCGCCGGCGTGCAACGCGACGGGGCGGCCGCTGCGCGCGTGCAACTCGGCGGCGTTGCCGGCGTGATCGCTGTGGCCGTGCGTCAGGAGGATGAGCGCGAGCTGTTTCGGATCGATGCCCTGTTGCTTCAGCGCGGCGAGGATGCGCGGGAGATCGCCGGGCGCACCGGTGTCGACGAGCACGGCCTTGTCGCCGAGCAGGAGGTAACAGTTCGAAATCGCGCCTTTGATCCGGACGATCATGACACCGCGCCCAGCAAAACCGGCCGCGCGTCGTTTCGCAACGCTCGGCTCGGTGGCGGCTCAGAACTTCAGGTGCTTCACCGTGAGACCCTTGTTGATGAGCTGCTTCAGGGAATCGAGACCGATGCGGATGTGATCGGAGACGAAATCGCCGTCGACCTTGCGGTCGCTCTCGGAGGTCTTCACGCCTTCGGGCGTCATCGGCTCGTCGGAGACGAGGAGCAGCGCGCCGGTGGGGATTTCGTTGTGGAAACCGGTGATGAAGATCGTGGCCGTCTCCATGTCGATGGCCATGACGCGGAGGCGCTCGAGGTATTTCTTGAACTCGGCGTCGTGCTCCCAGACGCGGCGATTGGTGGTGTAGACGGTGCCGGTCCAGTAATCGCGACTGTGGTCGCGGATCGTGGTGGAGATGGCTTTTTGCAGCGCGAACGACGGCATCGCGGGCACTTCGGGTGGGAAGTAGTCGTTGCTCGTGCCCTCGCCGCGGATGGCGGCGATGGGGAGGATGAGGCTGCCGACTCGCGCGCGATGCTTCACGCCGCCGCATTTGCCGAGGAAGAGGACGGCTTTCGGGTTCACCGCAGTGAGCAGATCCATGACCGTCGCGGCGGTGGCGCTGCCCATGCCGAAGTTGATGATCGTGATGCCGTCGGCGGTGGCGGAGGCCATCGGCTTGTCGCGGCCCATCACGGGCACGTTGTGCCACTGGGCGAAGGTCTCGACGTAGGCGTCGAAGTTCGTGAGGAGGATATACTGGCCGAAGTCCTTGAGCGGGACGCCGGTGTAGCGGGGCAGCCAGTTCTCGACGATTTGTTGCTTGGTATCCATGCGAGCTGTTTTGCCCGCAAAAAATTAGCCCCGCCGTCGGGCGGGGCGAGGTTAATTTAGCCGGGGGCGTTGGCGCGGTTCAGCGACCGCGCTGACGCCAAGCGCGAATCAGCAGTGCGCTCGCGACACACGCGGCGAACCAATCCGACGGGGCGCCGCCTCCTCCGCCACCGGTGCCGCCACCAGACGGAGGTGTGGGCGTGCTCGGCGTGTTGACGGTGAGCGTGGCCTTGTTGCTCGTGACGCTGCCGATGCTGTTGGACACGACGACGGTGTAGTCTCCGGCGTTTGCGGAACTGACGTTCGATACTGTGAGTGTGTTGCTCGTCGCGCCGGCGAGCGCGGTGCCGTTGAAATACCATTGGAAATTCACCGGGACGCTGACGCTGACGGTCACGGCGAACGTGACGCTCACGCCGGCGTTCGCGGACGTGCTGACCGGGTGGGTCGCGATCTCGGGAGCGTAACCGAGGAACTCGCCTTTGCGCATCGTGGTGCCGTCAGCGTCGATGACGTAGAGGTTCTCCTGCGCATCGACGGCGATGCGACCCGGTGCGGCGAACAGTGCCGCAGTCCCGTCAAGGCTGCCGGTGGTATTGCGGGTGCCGCCGATGATCGTCTCGGTGCCGTGCGCGTCGAGGCGGGTGACGAAGTGCGAGTCGGGGTAGGTCAGATAAAACGCGCCGGAAGCGCCCACCGCCAACCCGCCGGGCGGCTGCGTGAGTTTGCTGCTGACGGTCGTCACGACGCCGGCCGTCGTGATTTTGCGGATGAAGTGTGCGTCGGCGTCGGCGCGGTCGATGAGGTAGAGATTGTTGGCGCGGTCGAGAGTGAGTTTGGAGGCGGACTTGAAATGCGCGGCGGTGCCGGTGCCGTCCAGAATCTCGTTCGACGGACCGCCGGCGAGGGTGGTCCACGTGCCGGCACTCTCGCGCCGGGCGATGCGATCGTAGGCGGGCGGAGGGTCGAAGCCGAAGACGTTGGTGTGGTTGAGCACGTAGAGATTGCCCACGTTGTCGCCGATGGGGTCGTAGGTGTATCCGCTCGGCGCGGTCATCTCGGTCACGGTGCCATCGGCGAAGATCTGGTTCAGCCGGAAATCGAGCGAGAAATAGTTCTCCAGACGCGCTACCGTCACCGTGCCGGATTGGTCGACCCAGATCCCGTTAGGCGCCAGGTAGGGATTGTTCGTGCGCATCGCGGACCAGGAAGCGGGCTGCGGCGGAGTCGAGAGAAGTCCGGATGGCGCGAGCTTCCTGACGCGGGTGGCGTAGTGAAAGCGCGGGCCCGGGGAAATGGGATAGTCGTCGTAGCGCGTGACCGTCTCCGCCAGCCAGAGCGTGCCGGAGCGGTCGAGCGCAAGAAAGTCGGTCCCGAGCAATCGTGCGGAGGGACCTGATCCTTCGCGGCTGTCCGGCGGCAGTTCGGTGCCGGCGTAGATGCCGTTGCCGGATTGAATGGATGAATCGGTGGCACGCGTGAAATACCATTTCCCGGCCGCGTCCTGGGCGAGTCCCGTGGGGTAGACGGGCTGGCCCAGGTGGGATTTCATTTCCAGGATGTTGTCGGTGAGCAGCGTGCCGTCCGGCTGCAAGCGGAGTGCGCGAATGCTGCGCAGGTAGTCGCGGGCGCGGATTTCCACGACGGTGAAGAGTCGTCCCGCGAAATCGTTGAACAGGGTGTCTTCGTAGAAGCGCCAGCCGTAGGTGTTGCCCGAGTTGTCCGTGCCGGAGTAGCTGCTGCGGACGATCGATTGTGCGCCGCTCGAGGACACCTTGAGGTATTGCTCGGAGCGCGTCGGCCCGGCGGCGATGCCGGTGGTCGGATTGATGGTGGCGAAGTAGAGATTGTCGTCGGCATCGATCGCCGGGCAGCGCTCTATCCGCACGGTGAGCGTGTTGCCGTCGGGATCGGTGACCTGCGCCGGGATCGACAGCGTCGTGACGTTGCCGCCGGAGATTTTCCGAATGCCGTGGTTCGACAAATAGAGATTGCCGCGCTGATCGACGGCGAGGCGATCGGGCGAGTCGAAGCGCGCGACGGAAGCGGCGCCATCAACGGCGCCGGCTTGGCCAGCTTGGCCGGCGATCGTCGAGACAGCGCCGGCGGGCGTGATGAGGCGAATGGTGTGGTTGCCGGTGTCGGCGACGTAGACGTTGCCGTTGCGGTCGACGGCGAGGCCTCGCGGCGAGCGGAAACGCGCGGAGGCGGCGGGACCGTCGGTCGCGCCGGGCTCGCCGGATTTCCCGGCAAAAGTGGATACGATGCCGGCGGGCGTGATGCGGCGGATCGTGTGATTCCCGGCGTCGGCGACGTAGAGGTTGCCCGCCGAGTCAAGCGCAAGCGCGTGAGGTTCGTTGAAGCGCGCGTCCGTCAGGCTGCCGTCCTCGGATCCGATCGAGGCGCGACCGGCGAGCGTCGTCCACCGGTAGACGGGTGTCGGCGCGGCGAGTGCATGACCCGCGGCGAAGAGGATGGCCCAGCGAACGAGCGTAACGAAGCGAGCGGTGCGAGGTATCATGAGATTGGGCTCATCTACCTGACAAGCGACCGCGCCCGACCCGCACCTCATGACCCGCGCAATTGGCGCGGCGACAAGCATTGCTTTCCCGCACGCCGGGCAATGCCGGCGGCAAGCAGCGCGAACAGGAACCAGACACTCGGCGCGCCACCGCCTCCGGATCCGCCGCCGCTGGAGGGAGTCGTTGGCGGCGGAGTCGATGCGCCGGTGATGGTGAGTGTGGCCTTGTTGCTCGTGACGCTGCCCAAATCGTTCGCGACCACGACGGTGTAGTCGCCGGCGTTCGCGGCGTTGACGGAGGAAAGCGTGAGCGTGCTGGTCGTGGCTCCGTTGATCGCCGTGTTGTTGAAAAACCACTGATAGGTCGGCGTCGGTGCGGTCGCGGCGGCCGTGACGGAGAATTGCGCGCTGCCGCCGGTGGCGACCGTCAGGCTTTGTGGTTGTGCGGCGATGCCCGGCTGATAGCCGAGGAACTCGCCTTTGCGCAGCACCGTGCCGAGCTGGTCCATGACGTAGAGGTTGTCATGGGCGTCGGCCCTGATGGCGGTGGGTTCGAGAAACCCGGCCTTGTTGCCCACGCCGTCGCGCGAACCGAACACGCCCGGCACTCCGCCGATCACGGTTTCGTTCCCTTGACCGTCGCTCAGCCTCACGCTGTCGGAATCCAGCAACGCGAAAAGGCCGGCCTTGGTCAGCGCGACGCCGGCGGGGACGCGGGTCGTCGGGACGCCGTTCACGGTGGTCTTGACCGCGAGGTCGCGGCTGAGCGTGACGACTTCGCCGAGAGGTGTCACCCGGCGCACGAAGCAAGCCTGGACGTTGCCGTTGTTGTCGTAGGTCGCGTCGAGAAATACAGCATTGCCGCTGCTGTCCGTGATGAGGGAGTAAGCGCGGCTGATCCGGGCCGCCTCGCCTATGCCGTCCTTGATCTCGGCTGTGGTGCCTCCGGCGACGGGCTGCCAGACGCTCATAGGGAGGCAGCGAAGCATGCGGTAAACAGGTCCTTTGTCCGCGTCGTAGCTGGAAAAGGTCCACAGATTGCCGTGCGAGTCGGACGCCAGTCCGCTTCTGGAATCCCAGGTCAAGCGACCCTGCGGAAAGCTGGTGCGCGTGCCGTCGGGCTGAATGCGATAGACCGTGGCGAATCCGCTCGCGGAATCGGCCAGGTAAATATTGTCAGCCTGGTCCACGGCGATGCCAGTGGGGTTGTGGTAGTAGTAGTAGTCTCCGACGGCCGAAGCCGTTCTCACCTCCCCGTTCGGCGAAATTTTGCGCGCCAGCGAACTCGACTGGTGCGACGGGTTGCTCATGTTGGGGGCGAACGTTCTGCGCGCCTCCGCGACCCAGATATTTCCGACGGAGTCGATGCTCAGGTAGGACACGCTGTCGAACGTGGCGCGGCTTCCCACTCCGTCTTGAATGCCGCTCGGGACTCCGGCGTAAACCTCGTAGCGGTCGCGCGTGATCGCGGAATCCGACGTGCGGGTGAAATACCAATGTCCGTCCGGGGCGACCGCCACGCCCGATGGCACCGTCGGGTCTCCCTCGAAGGTGCCGAACCACGCGGTGGTCCCGGCTGTGCGGGTGACGAGAGAAGCGCCGGCGCATTGATATTCACCCGAGGCGAGGCGCAGGTAGTCGAACGTCGCGTAGATGTTCCCCGCCGAATCGTTGAACACGGTGTTCTTGGCGGTCCCGAGAGTGATGTCATAGAGCCGCGGCAAGGCCGAGAGCTGGCCGGATGGATCCATCGTGGCGACGAAGCCCCAGTATTCGCTGGGGTAGCTCCCACCGGAGAAGCTCCAGAAATACAGACGCCCTTGCGCGTCGATGGCGGGGCAGTCGTGGATGCCGATCGCGAGCGTCCGGCCGTCAATCACCGTGGTCTGCGCGGGGATCTGGATCGTCTGGACCGCACCGCCGGAGATTTTCCGCAACCCGTGGTTGAACAGATAAATTGTGCCGTCGGGGGCGACGGAGAGTCGGTCGGGCGCGTCGAGGAGAGCAACCGTGGTCGCCGCGCCGTCGGTCGAGCCGCTTTTGCCGGCTTGGCCGGCGAGCGTGGAAACCACGCCGGCCGGGGTGAGCTTGCGGATCGTGTGGTTGCCGGTGTCGGCCACATAGACGTAGCCATCGGCGTCGACCCCGACGCCGCGGGGCGCGTTGAAGCGCGCAGCGCTGCCCGTGCCGTCCGCCGCGCCGGACTCGCCGCTCTTGCCGGCGAAAGTGGAGACGACGCCTTGTGGCGTGATCTTGCGGATCGTGTGATTGCCGGTGTCCGCCACATAGAGATTGCCGGCCAAGTCTGCCGCGACGCCGGTGGGATGATTGAAGCGAGCGTCCAACGCGGGCCCGTCCTCGTCACCGAGCGTGACGCGCCCGGCGAGGGTGGTCCACCGATAGACGGGGTCTGCTCCGCGCGCGAGAGCGACATGGGCGCCAAGCGAGATGATGACGCAACACAGAGAGGCGAAAGACCCGAACTTTCGGGAAAGCGGAAGAAGGAGTTTCATGCGGCGCGGCCCGCATGAATGACAATTCAGGACGCTTGAACCGCTAGTCCGGAGCGCGGCCGGGCGGACGCGTCGTGCTCAGCGCGACTCGGCGAGCGCGTTCGACGTGTTCAGGTGCTCGACGCCGGTGTATTTCTGCGACTGCTCGTCGGCGTGGTAACTGGAGCGCACGAGCGGGCCGGATTCGATGACGCCGATGCCGAGCTCAAGGCCGAATTTTTTCCAGTGCGCGAATTCCTCCGGCGGCACCCAGCGGTCGATCTTCCAGTGTTGCGGCGTGGGCTGGAGATACTGGCCGATGGTGAGAATGTCGGTCTTGTCGCTCGCGATGTCGCGGATCGTCTGCGCGATCTCGTCCTGCGTCTCGCCGAGGCCGAGCATGATGCCGGTCTTCGTCGTGAAGCCGCGGCTCTTCGCGTGGCGCAGCACGGAGCGGCTGCGGTCGTAGCGAGCCTGCACGCGCACCGGGCGCTGGAGGCGTTCCACGGTTTCGACGTTGTGGTTGAAGATGTCGGGCTTGGCGTCGAGGACGATGTCGACCTGGTCCATGTTGCCCTTGAAGTCGGGAACGAGAACCTCGATCGCACATTGCGGGCTCTTGTATTTCGTGGCGCGGATGGTCGCGGCCCAGACGCTGGCGCCGCCGTCCTTCAGGTCGTCGCGGGCAACGGAGGTGATGACGCAGTGGCGTAGGCCCATCTTGGCGACGGCGTCGGCGACGCGCGCGGGCTCGCCGAGGTCGAACTCCGTCGGGCGGCCGACTTGGATCGCGCAGAAGTTACAGGAGCGCGTGCAGATGTTGCCGAGGATCATCACGGTCGCGGTGCCGCGCGACCAGCACTCGCCGATGTTCGGGCACTGCGCGGACTGGCAAACCGTGTGGAGTTTGTTCGTCTCCACGAGCGCGCGGGTGGCCTTGTAGCCGGGGCCGGAGGGCAGCTTGGCGCGGAGCCAGTCGGGTTTGCGCGAGGTGGGAGTCATCGGGAGGAAACACGAAAGGACACGAAGCGCGCGGAACGACAAGTGGGTTTTGCGCCGGCCCGCCGCCTATCGCGCCGGCTGATGGCGCCGACGCGCGGGTTAATCGCGGATAATCAACGGAGTTGCTCGCGCAGGCGTCGGGCGTCGGCGTTTTGCGGCTGGAGAATTAGGACGCGGTCGAGCGTGGCGCGCGCGGCGGCGGTATCGCCGGATTGCGCGAGCACGGCAGCGTAGTTGAGCAACAAGCCCGGATCGTCGCTGCGCAACTCCGTCGCGGCGCGGAACTGCGCGACGGCCTCCGCGGGCCGGCCGATGACGGCGAGCGCGGTGCCGAAGTTGACGCGCGCGGTGAGGTTGTCGGGCGCGAGGGTGGTGGCGCGGGCGAGATGTTCGAGGGCTTCGGCTTCACGGCGCGTGGCGAAGAGCGTGCTCGCGAGGTTGCAATGCGCGGCGACGGAGTCGGGTTGCTCGGCGAGCAGGGCGCGGTTGAGCGCTTCGGCCTCGGCGTAGCGGCGGGCGCGGTGGAGCGCGCTACCGAGGTTGAGACGCGCGTCGGTCAGCTTGGGCTGGAGGCGCAGCGCGGCTTCGAAGCCGGCGATCGTCTCGTCGGTGCGGCCGAGCGCGAGCAGGACGTTGGCGCGGTTGAAGTGCGCGGCGGCGAGCCGGGGATTTTGCGCGATCGCCAACTCGAATTCGCGCAGCGCGTCGCTGGTTTTGCCCGCGCGCAGGAGCGCCTGGCCGTAGTTGTTGTGCGCGAAGGGAAAAACCGGTTCGAGCGCGACGGCGTTGGCGAAGGAGTCGAGCGCCTCGGCGGAACGGCCGGCGGCTTCGAGCGCGAGGCCGTGGTTGACCCACGCGCGGGCGTTGCGCGGGGCCTTCGCGATGACGTCCGACCAGAGCGCGAGGTCGGATTGGTAGACGCGGTTGCGCAGGTGCGTCGCGGCGCCGGCAACGAGGGCGAAGGCAAGGAAGACGAAGACAGCGTTCCGGCCGATGGCGCGGTAGCTCGCGAGGACGGCGAGTGTCACCAGCAACGCGAGCGCCGCGTAGAGGCGGTGCTCGGCGGCGAACTGCGAAGCGACCGGCACGACGCTTGAACTCGGCGCGAGCAGGAGAAAGAACGCGGCGCCGAGAAAGCCGAGCGTGGGCCGCCGCGCGAGCGCCCAGAGCGTCGCGGCGAAAAGCGCGAGCAACGTTACGAGGGCGGCGAGCGCGTCGGCGTCGAAATCCGGCGTGCGTTGGCCGTAGTCGAAGACGAGCGGGTGGGGCCAGCAGGCGAGGCGCACGTAGCGGAGGATCGTGGCGGGTTGCGCGAGAAGGTAGTCCAGCGCGGACGCAGTGCCGAGTCCGGCCGTGCCACCGCGGTTACCGAAGATCGCCAGCAGCGCGGCGAGCAGCAGCCAGGTGGACGCGAGTGCGAGCAACGGCATGCGGAACTGCCGCCACGTGTCGCGCCAATTCGCGGCGAGAAAACAGCGCGCGTAGAGCGCGGCGAGGATTGGCACCACGACGGTGGTTTCCTTGGCCGCCATCCCGCCGAGGCACGCGAGGAACGCGGCGACGAACCAGCCGCGCACGAAGGCGTAAAGCGTGGCGAACGCGAGGAGCGCGGCGAGCGACTCGGCGCGTTGGGAGAGATAGGTGACGGATTCCGTCTGCAGCGGATGCAGCGCCCAAACCGCGGCGATCGCGAGCGCCAGCCAATCCGCCGCGGCGCCGAAGCGGTCGCGGAGCGGCGCGGTTTGCAGCGTGCGGCGGACGAGTCCGAACAGCAGCAGCGCGGCCGCGGCGTGGATCGCAAGATTGAGGGCGTGATAGCTCCAGACCGCTTGGCCGCTGGCCGCGTAGCTCAGCGCGAAAGTGAGGTTGAGCAGCGGCCGGCCGGAAACAGTGTCGCCACCGACGGGCGGCGCGAGCGGGCCCGGCACGAGGGGCCAGAGGTGGCGGATGGATTCGTTCGCGCCGAGCGACGTGACGTCGTCAAACAGGAACGGCACCGCGAAGCTGTTGCTCCAAGCGGCGAGGATGGCGAGCAGCAGCAACGCTAGCCCGAGGCGCACGCGGCGACCGAGTGGCGCGGGAGCGAACGCCGGTTCGCTCATGCGGTGGCGCCTGCGAAGAACGCCGGCAGACGCGCACGGAACTCGGCGGCGAGCGCGGCCTTCACGTCCGCGAGGTCGACGGTGCGGCCGAGCTCGAGCTGCAGCGACGTGACGGTGCCGTCGGCGGCGGTGATACCGCAGGGGATGATGCCGGTGAAGGGGGTGAGGTCGGTGTTCACGTTCAGCGCGAAGCCGTGGAACGTCGTCCATTTTTTCACGGCGACGCCGATGGCGGCGATTTTGCGCTTCTCGATCCAGATGCCGGTTTTGCCGGGATTCCGGCCGGCGGTGAGGCCGAAGCGCGCCACGCTGGCGATCATCACGTCCTCGAGGAAACGCAGGTAGGCGTGCAGGTCTTTGCGTGGGGCGAGGTTCACGATCGGGTAACCGACGACTTGGCCGGGACCGTGGTAGGTGATGTCGCCGCCGCGGTTGGTCGTGATGACTTCGATGCCGCGGCGGGCGAGTTCGGCTTGTTGCCAAAGAAGATTGGCCTCGGCGCCGCGGCGCACGCCCATCGTGAAGACGGGGTTGTGCTCCGTGAAGACGAGCGTGTCGGGCGCGCGGCCGTCGTTGCGCGCCGCGACGAGTTCCTCCTGCCGCCGCCACGCGTCCGCATATGCGGTGCGGCCCCAGTCGACGAGGTCGAGGGGGAGCACCGGTGCGGTGGCGGGCGGCTGATCGGCCATGGCCGGAAAGGTAGGGCGGTGCGGGTAGCGCGCCAGAGAGAAAAGGCCGCGTCTGGCATTTGTAGGAGCCTGCTTGCAGGCGACCCGAACGTCGTTCGCGGCACCGTGTCGCCTGCAAGCAGGCTCCTACAAGAGGTTTTTCGGGGGGCGTGTTGGCGAGCCGGCTAGAACCCAATTTCCGTTTGCCCCGGGCGGGGGCGCGCCCAATCGTGCGCGGTTCCATGAGCGAGAACCAGCAGGACATCACTCACGACCAGTTCGCCGTGCGGCGCCAAAAGCTGCAGGAAATGCGCGCGGGCGGCTTCGATCCGTTCCAGGCCAACGCCGCGCAGACGCACTTCTCGCAGGACGCCAAAGCGCTCTACGTCGATGGGCAGGATTACGCGGCGACCGTCTCGGTCGCCGGTCGCCTCGTGACGTTCCGCGTGCAGGGCGGCAGCTCGTTCGTGAAGATTCAGGACCAGCATGGTCAGATCCAGCTCTATTTCCGCAAGGACGTGCTCGGCGAGGACCGCTACGGCGTGTTCAAGAAGCAGCTCGATCTCGGGGACATCATCGGCGTGACCGGCGCGTTGTTCAAAACCAAGACCGGCGAAATCACGGTGCGCGTCGATGCGTTCACGCTCGTGTCGAAGGCGCTGCGTCCGCTCCCGGAGAAGTGGCACGGTCTCACGGATCCCGAGCAGGTTTACCGTCAGCGTTACCTCGACCTGATCGTCAACGCCGAGTCGCGCGCGCGGCTCATGCTGCGCAGCAAGATCGTGGCGAGCATCCGCTCGACGCTGGCGAAGCGCAGCTTCTTCGAAGTCGAGACGCCGGTGCTCGAAGGCGTGGCGGGCGGCGCGGCGGCGCGGCCGTTCACGACGCACCACAACGCGCTCGGCGCGGACTTCTTCCTGCGCATCGCGCTCGAGCTGCGCCTGAAGCGCCTGCTCGTCGGCGGCTACGACCGCGTGTTCGAGATCGGCCGCGTGTTCCGCAACGAGGGCGTCTCGCGCAAGCACAACCCCGAGTTCACCATGCTAGAGGTTTATCAGGCTTACTCGGATTTTGGCGGCATGATGGAGCTGCTCAAGGCGATCTTCGCCGACCTGTGCCGCGACGTGATCGGCGCGACGGAGATCAAGCACGCGGCGAGCGGCCAGATGATCAACTTCGCCGGCGAGTGGCGCAGCGTGCGCTATTTCGACCTGATCGACGAGACGGCGGGCTTCGCGCTCAGCTCATTCCGCGGGAAGCCCGAGTATCGCGAGAAGGCGATCGAAGCCTGCGCGAAGCTCGGGCTCGAAGTCCACGCCGGGTGGGAAACCCACGAGGTGGTGAACGAGATTTTCGGCAAGAAGATCGAGCCGACGCTGATCCAGCCGACCTTCGTCACGCATCTGCCGAAGGAGCTGTGCCCGCTCGCCAAGTTAAACAAGGAAGACCCGGGCCTGATCGACGTCTTCGAGTGCATCATTGGCGGCATGGAAGTGGCGCCGGCGTATTCGGAGCAGAACGATCCGTTCGTGCAGCGCGAGATGTTCGAGAAGCAAGTCGGCGAGGAGAAGCAGAACCTCGACAACGATTTTCTCCTCGCACTCGAGCACGGCATGCCGCCCGCGGGCGGCATGGGCGTGGGCATCGACCGCCTCTGCATCTTGCTCACCGGCGCCGAGAGCATCCGTGACGTGATTCTCTTCCCGTCGCTCAGGCCCACGACTGCGTCGCAGGCCTGAGAGTGATCAGTGGTCAGCGCTCAGCTTTCAGCCGAAGCGCGCGGAACTTGGGTTGCCAAAAGCTGACAGCTGATTGCTGATAGCTGACCGCTTCGCTCATGCCCTGGCCGATCTATCTCGCCCTCAAGCAGCTCTTCCCGACCGGGCGGGTGTCGTTCTTCACGCTGATTTCGATCCTCGGCGTCGGACTCGGCGTGGCGCTCATGCTCGTCTCGACGAGCGTCATGGGCGGCTTCGGCCACCAGATCCAGCGCATGATCATCGACACGCAAGGCGAGGTGCAGGTGCGCGCGCGGGGTGTGCTCGATCAACGTTCCGCGGGAGCGACCGAGGACGCGTTGAAGAAACAGCCCGGCGTCGCGAGCTTCGCGCCGTTCGCGGCGGGCGTGGTGATGCTCGAGTTCGAGCGCCGGCCGGCTTTCCCGGCGATCACGGGCTTCGACGTCGAACGGATGAAGGAAGTCATCCCGCTGCAGAAATACCTTATCTCCGGGCGGCTCGACGACCTCGACGACGACTCCGTGATTCTGAGCTCGATCCTCGCGCGCTCGCTCGGCTTGCGGGTCGGCGACACGGTGAGCGTCTACTCGCCGCTGATGATGGAGCGGTTGAAGGCCAACGAAGTTCTGCTCCCGCGCGAAGTGCGCGTCGCCGGCATTTTCCAGATCGGCCACCAGCAACTCGACAGCTCCACGGTGCTCTGCTCGCTGCGCCTGATGCAGGACCTCTACGGCCTCGGTCGCACGGTCCACGGCTACAACGTTCGCCTGAAGCCCGGCGCCGACGAATACACCGTGGCCGCGCAGCTCAACGACGCGCTGCCGCCGCAGGCCTACGCGCTGACTTGGTTCGAATCGAACGCCGACTTTCAGGCCGTGCTCAGCTTCGAGCGGAACATGATCTTTTTCCTGCTCACGTTCATCATCGTCGTCGCGGCGTTCTCGATTACGAGTTCGCTGCTGATGTCGGTCGTGCGCAAGACGCGCGAAATCGGCCTGCTCGCCGCGATGGGCGGCAAGGCGCGCGATGTCGCGCTCTGTTTCTGCGCGCAGGGCCTCGTCATCGGCGCGGGCGGCACGGCGGTCGGTCTCGGTCTCGGCTTCGCGTTGCTGCATTGGCGCGACGACATCGTGAGACTGATCGCGCGCTTCACGATGGGACAGGAGGCGTTCGTGAAGTTCTACCAATTCAGCTCGCTGCCCGCGCACACGACCGCGAAGGACGTGGCGATCATCGTCATCTTCTCGCTCGCGGCCGCAACGCTCGCCGGGCTCATCCCCGCGTGGCGCGCCGCGCGTCTGAAACCCGTGGAGGCTCTGCGCAGTGAGTGATTCCACCCCAGTCCTGCGCGCCGCCGGCGTGCGTAAGAACTATCGCAGCGGCGACGCGACACTCGAGGTCTTGCGCGGCGTCGATCTGGCCATCGCCGCAGGCGAGAGCGTCTCGATCCGCGGCGAGTCCGGCTCGGGCAAAAGCACACTGCTCAATCTGCTGGCCGGTCTCGATCGGCCGGACGCGGGCGAAATTTTCTGGGGCGCGGAGTCGACGGCGAAGCTCACGCTGGGCGAACTCACCGCGCGTCGCGGCCGGTTCCTCGGCATGGTTTTTCAGGCGTATTACCTGATCCCGGAGATCGACGCGTTCGCAAACGTGCTCATGGGCGCGCGCATGCTCGGTTCGCCGACCGCCGCGCAGCGCGAGCGCGCGTCCGCGTTGCTGAAACGAGTGGGTCTCGCCGACCGCGCGCATCACGTGCCGGCGCACCTCTCCGGCGGCGAGCGTCAGCGGGTGGCGGTCGCGCGTGCGCTGATGAATCGTCCGCCGTTGCTGTTGGCCGACGAGCCGACCGGCAATCTCGACGAGCGCACCGGCGACGAGGTGATCAGCTTGTTGCTTCAGGTGTGCGCCGAGGAGCAAACGGCGCTGGTGCTCGTGACGCACAATGCCGCCCACGCCGCGAAGACACAGCGGCAGCTGTTCCTGCATCAGGGACAGTGGCGCGGGTGAGCTGATTTTCCTCTCCGATTTGGAGGGCGCGGCTACCGCCGCGCTGCGAACGCCACGACGGTCTTGCCGCTCCACGGCTCGGCGGTAGCCGAACCCTCCAAGATTGCGCGTCAGTGCCCCCCCCCGCGGCATCTTTTGCGTGGCTCCGCCGGGTTCGCTCACTACGTTCGCGCGCATGGCAAAGCCAAAGATCAAGTGCGGCGTCGCGGGTGTCGGTTCCCTCGGCCAACACCATGCGCGCATCTACGCGGCGCTCCCGAACGCCGAACTCGTCGGCATCTTCGAAACGAGCGACGCGCGTGCCGCGGAGATTTGCGCGAAGCACAACTGCCGGCGCTTCGCCACGCTCGCCGAACTCGGCGCGGCGTGCGAAGCGGTCAGCGTCGTCGTGCCGACAGACCGTCACGAGGAGGTCGCGCTGCCGCTGTTGGCCGCGGGTTGCCACCTGCTGATCGAGAAACCGCTGTGCGCCTCGCTCGACGAAGCCGAGCGCGTGCTCGCCGCCGCGCAGAAGGCCGGGCGCATCGTGCAGGTTGGGCACATCGAGCATTTCAACCCGGTGATGGCGTTCCTGGAGAAGCACGCCGATCACCCGCAATACATCACGACCGAGCGCCTCGCGCCCTACACGACGCGCGGCACGGAGGTGGGCGTCGTGCTCGACCTGATGATCCACGACATCGGCATCGTGCTCGCGCTCGTGAAGTCGCCGATCCGCAAGATCGACAGCGTCGGCATCAACGTGCTGTCGAAGACCGAGGACATTGCGAACGCGCGCATCGAGTTTGAGAACGGCTGCGTGGCGAACCTCAGCGCGTCGCGCATGGCCCTGAAGAAGAACCGCGAGATCCGCCTCTTCCAGGACAACGCCTACCTCTCGCTCGATTTCATGAACCAGAAGGGGCACCTGGTAAAGAAGAGCGACATCATCGCTTACGGCGTGAAACTGAAGATCGGCCTCGCGAAGGCCGGCGACGCGTCGTCGATCCCGGTGCATGAAATCCCGATCGAAAAGGGCGAGCCGCTCGCGATCGAGCTGGCGCACTTCCTCGAGAGCGTCGGCGAGACGAAGCAACCCAAGGTCGGCGCCGCGCTCGGCAAGTCCGCCCTCGAGGTCGCGATCACGATCACGGACCAGATCCGGAAGGCGAAGAAGGGGTAGGGCGGGACCGCTGGGCCCGCCGAGAATTTGGATGCACCTCCCGCAGCGCAAGAAACTCGGGCACGAAGCGCCATCGTGGGTGGCGGCGGGCTCGGTGTTCTTCGTGACGATCTGCTGCGCCACTCGCGGCGCGAACCAGCTGTGTCGCGAGGAGGTTGCGGCGATGCTGTTCGAAGCAGTTGAGTTTCGACAGGACGCTGAGCGTTGGTATGTGCATCTGCTTGTGCTGATGCCCGACCACCTTCATGCGCTCATCTCGTTTCCCGAGCAGGAATCGATGGCGGCGGTCGTGGCGAATTTCAAGGAGATGACCGCGAAGAAGGCGGGCGTGCACTGGCAGGGCGGGTTTTTCGATCATCGGCTGCGAACTGATGAGTCTTTCGAGCTCAAGGCGGCGTATATCCGCGCGAATCCGGTGCGCGCCGGCCTGGTGGATGATGCCGCGCGATGGCCGTGGGTTTGGGAGGCCGGCGTCAACGGCGGGCCCAGCGGTCCCGCCCTACCGCACGCATGAGCGCGCACTCTCTTAGTTCGCAGACTCTCGCCGCACCCATCGGGGGTGCGGTCGATTTGCTCGTCGTTTCCGCCGAGCATTCCGGCGATGCGCATGCGGCGCGGATGGTGCGCGAGCTGCGGGTGAAAAAGCCGGAGGTGCGCGTTTGTGCGCTGGGCGGGCCGCGGCTGGCGGCGGCAGGGGCGCAGTTGTTGCGCGATCTCACGGTCGGATCGACGATGGGTTTTGCGGTGCTGGCAAAGCTCTCCTATTACCGCGCGCTCATCGACGAGGTCGTGCGCTGGGTGGGCGAGCACCGGCCGCGCGCGGTGTGCTTTGTCGATTCGTCCGGGCTGAATCTCCGCATCGCGCGCGGGTTGTTCGAGCGGGGATTCTCGGCGAAGGCTGGCGGTCCCACGAAGACGCTCTACTACATCAGCCCGCAAATCTGGGCGTCGCGCGCGGGGCGGCGTTTCGCGATGGCGCAGCATCTCGACGGCGTGGCGGCGATTTTTCCGTTCGAGCCGGCCGCTTACGCCGACACGACCCTGCCGGTGGAGTTCGTCGGACATCCGTTTCTTTCTGCCGATTACGCGCTGCCGGTGGCGTTCGATCCTGCCGGGCCGGTCCTGTTGCTGCCCGGCAGCCGGCGCGCGTTGGTGAAGCGGGTTTTCCCGGTGCTGCTGGAAGCGTTCGCCGGGGCGGGCGAGGGGCGTCGGGCCGTGGCGCTTTATCCGAGCGAGGAAATCCGTGCGCTGCTCGCGACGCTGAAGGCGGCTTCGCCGGTGGGCGATCGCGTCGAGTTGCGGGCGGGCGGTGGCGCACCGGTCGCGGGCGCGGCGGTGCTGACGGCGAGCGGCACGATGTCGCTCGAATGCGCGCTCGCCGGTCTCCCGGGGGCGCTGACCTACAAGACCGATCCGCTGACCTATTTCCTCGGCCGGTTGATCGTGAAGGTGGAGTTCATCGGCATCGCGAACTTGCTGCTGAAGGAGGCGATGTATCCGGAATTCATCCAGGGCGCGGCGACCCCGGCGGCGCTCGGCCGGCAGCTGCGGGAATGCCTGAGCGATGCCGGGCGCATCGAGCGGACTCGCGCGCAAGCGGCGCGGCTGCGCACGCTGTTGCATGCGCCGACGCAGGGTAGTGCGGCGGAGTGGGTTCTGCGGCAGTTGGCCTGATATTTTCAGGTCAGGAAACGGGAGCTTGTGCCGATAAAAGGGACGCAATGTCCCCCATTCCCACGACCAACCGCCTCCTGCGGAGCCGGTGGCTGCCGGCGTTAACGCTCGCGGTCGGCGTGGTCGCGACCCTGGCGGTCGCTTCCGTCGCGGACGCGCGGCAGCCGGGCAATCGCACCATGCAGTTCGTCGTGATGGCGAGCGGTGGGGCTGCGACGGTGTTTGCGGCGGCGCTGGCTTGGATCCTCGTCCACGGTCGTCGCCACTCGCTCGCTCTCGCGGAGCGGATGACCCGCGAGATCGCGCATCGCGAGGCGCAATACCGGTTTATTCTGAACGCGCTGCCGATGGGCGTGAGTTGGGTGAAATACAGCGAACCGCGCGAAACGTGGATCAACGACGCGGTGCTGCGCCTGAGCGGGCTCACGCGCGAGCAGGCGCTCGACCCCGAGGCGTTTCGCGCCGTAACCCACGCGAGCGACTGGACGGCTCAACAGCAACAGCAGGCGCGGCTCACGCGCGGAGAGGTGAACCGCTATTCGATGGAAAAGCGCTACGTGCGGGCGGACGGCTCGATCCGCTGGTGTCACCTGACCGTGAAGGCGTTTCGCTCGTCGCCCGACGCGCCGCTCGAGGAAGTGGCGTCGATCGTCGACATCACCGACAAGAAGGCGCGCGAGGCCGAAATCCAGTCGGCCATGGAGGCGGCGGCGACATTGAACGAGCAGCTTGAAGAGGTGATTTCCCACGCGCAGCAATCCGCCGTGGAGGCGAATCTCGCGAGCCAGGCCAAGAGCCAGTTCCTCGCCATGATGAGCCACGAAATCCGCACGCCGATGAACGGCGTCATCGGCATGACGAGCCTGCTGCTCGATTCGCCGCTCACGCGCGAGCAGCGGGAATTCGCCGACACGATCCGCACCAGCGGCGAGGCGCTGCTGACGATCATCAATGACATTCTCGATTTTTCGAAGATCGAGTCCGGTCGCATGGAGCTCGAGTGTCTCGAGTTTTCATTGCGCGATTGCGTCGAGGGCGCGCTCGACGTGCTCGCGACCAAGGCGTCGGAGAAGCGCATCGACTTGCTCTACGAGTTCGCCGACGGAGTGCCCAACAACGTGCGTGGCGACGCTTCGCGCCTGCGCCAGGTGCTCGTCAACCTCCTCGGCAACGCGATCAAGTTCACGCAAAAGGGCGAAGTCGTGCTGTCCGTGCGGCCCTACACGCTCGCGCCGGCGGAAGGCGTGGCCGAGGTGCTCTTCGCGGTGCGCGACACGGGCATCGGCATCGCGCCGGAGGCGATGGGGCGGTTGTTCCAGTCGTTTTCGCAGGTGGACGCCTCGACGACGCGCCGGTTCGGCGGCACGGGTCTCGGTCTGGCCATCAGCAAGCGCCTCGCCGAGCTCATGGACGGACGCATGTGGGTGGAGAGCACGCCCGGCGTCGGCTCGACATTTTTTTTCACGGTCAAGCTGGAGGCCGCCGCGAGCAAGCCGCGGCCGTTCATCAACGCCGCGCGCTCGACGTTGGAGAACCGACACCTGCTGATGGTCGACGACAACGCCACGAACCTCCGCATCCTCGGCGAACTCGCGCGCGGCTGGGGCATGATCCCGCATGGCGTCGCGTCGGCCGACGAGGCGCTCAAGCTCCTGCGCGGAGGCCGGCACTTCGATGTCGCCGTCCTCGACATGCAGATGCCGGACTTCGACGGACACATGCTCGCGGAGGAGATTCGGAAATTTGTCCCGGCCGAAGAGTTGCCGCTGGTGCTGCTGTCGTCGGTCGGCAATCGCGTGCCGGCCAACCTTTTTGCCGCAAACCTGATGAAGCCCGTGAAGCCGTCGCTGCTCGTCGATGCCTTGGCGCGCGTGCTCGGTCCCCGCGAGGTCGAGGAGCCCACGACGATTCTGAAGCCGATCACGCCGGCGCAGGCCGCGATCGAGCCCGAGTTCCAGCAAACGGAGCGCGTGCTGCTGGCCGAGGACAATCCGGTGAACCAGAAGGTCGCGCTCCTGATGTTGCGCAATCTCGGCTATCGCGCGGACGTGGCGGCCAACGGACTCGAGGTGCTCGCGGCGTTGGAGCGTCAGCGCTACGACATCATCCTGCTCGACGTGCAGATGCCGGAGATGGACGGCTTGGAGACGGCGCGGCGACTCGTGCAGCTGCGTCCTTCACCCGCGGCGCGGCCGTGGATGATCGCTCTCACCGCGAATGCCATGCAAGGCGACCGCGAAGCCTGCCTAAGCGCCGGCATGGACGATTACCTCGCCAAGCCGATCAAGACGCCGGAACTATCGAAGGCGCTGGCGCGTGCGCGCGAAAAGCTCGCGGAACGCTCGCATTTGGCGGCGTAGATTTGCAGGCCGCCATGAAAGCACTCCACCAAGGGTCGCACTTGGAGGGCGCGGCTACCGCCGCGCCGTGCGAGGAACGCGGTGGGACATTCGCAGCGCGGCGGTAGCCGCGCCCTCCACCGGGAAACCACGTGCGGAGGCCTTTCGGGCGCGTTAGTTCGCAACGCGAGCGGGCGACGCCGAACCAGCTCACGCGAGCGGCTTCGGCGTGTTGTTCGTGCCGAGCGAGTGGGCGACGGCAGGCCAGAGCTGAGCGGTGCGCTCGGCGAGGATGGCGCGGCATTTCGCGACCTCGGCCTGGCGTTGCGCGAGGTTGGCCTCCGCGATTTGCGCGAGGTCGTCGAGATTGTAGACGTAGACGCTCGGCAGGCCGGCGCACTCGGGCTCGATGTCGCGCGGGAGCGCGAGGTCGATGAGGAAGAGCGGACGGCCGGCGCGCTTGCGCAGGATGCCGGCCACGAGGTCGCGCGTGATGACCGCGTTCGGGGAACTGGTCGAACTGACGACGAAGTCCGACGCAGCGAGCAGCTCCGGCAGCTCCGCCATCGTGGCAGCCCAACCGCCGGTGGCCGCGGCGGTCTCCTCGGCGCGCGAGAGGGTGCGGCTGGCGACGGTGATCGATCGGGCGCCGCGACTCTGGGCGGCTTGGGCCGTCTTGAGGCCGATCTCGCCCGCGCCGACGACGAGGACCTTGGTCTCGGCGAGTTCGCCGAAGATCTTGCCGGCGAGGTCGACGGCGACGGTGGCGATGCTGACCTGACCGGCGCCGATGGCGGTGTTGGTGCGGATGTGCTTCGCGGCCTGGAAGGTTTTTTGGAAGACGCGGTTCAGCACCGGGCCGGTCCATTTGCGCTCGAGCGCCTTGTCGTAGGCGTTCTTCACCTGCCCGAGGATCTCGACCTCGCCGACGATCTGCGAGTCGAGCCCGGAGGCGACTTCGAACAGGTGGGCGATGGCGTCGTGGTTGTCGCGGCGGACGACCACGCCATCAAGCTCGGTGGGGGCGCAGCCGGTGATCTCGCTGATGGTGCGGCGGACGGCCTCGGCGGTGGTGGAGTTCTCGGCCACGCCGTAGAGTTCGACGCGATTGCAGGTGTTGAGCAGCGCGAACTCGCGCACGCCCGGCGTGGCGCGGAGGCGTTCGGCGAGCTGGTTGGCGCGGGCTTCGTCGAACGCCAGGCGTTCGCGCACCGACATGGGCGCAGTGTGGTGGCTGGCGCCGAAGAGGACGAGGACGGGGGACTGGCTCTCCATGGCTCAGCGTTCCGGCGTGAGTTCCACGCGGTGGGACTCACGGTTGGCGTTGATCGGCCCGAGGGACATCATCGCGAGCATGAACAGGATGACGCACGCCCAGGAGAAGCGCACGGCGTAGAGCACGCCGCGCCAGCGGAGCGTGAGGGCGAGCGTGTAGACGAACCAGACGGAAAGGGTGACGAGGAGCTTCGGCCAGTGGACGGACGCCGTGTCGCGCACCCACCACGAGGCGCCGACGCAGAGCGAGATCGTGAGCAGGCTGACGCCGGCGATGAGCATGCGGCGATTGATCTGATCGAGCTGCACGACGGACGGAAGGAACCAGAACAGGCCGTCGAGGCGCTTCTGTTTCAGCGCCCAGTTTTGCAGCAGGTGCATGATCGACGTGAGCGCCAGCAGGCCGAAGACGCCGTAGCTGAACACCGCGAGCGCGGCGTGAAACTCGATCCACGGATTGTTGCCGAAGAGCTTTGTGCTGCGCGTGAGGTCCCATTGCGGGATGGCCAGCGAGATGGTGGCGAGGCTGGCGGCGTAGCCGGAGGAAAACAGGCCGAGCAAACTGACGCGGAAAGCGGGGCCGACGGCGAAGTAGAGCACCATCGCGGACCACGCGACGAATTGGACGATCTCGAACTGGTTGCCCAACGGGCAGCCGCCGTGGGCGAGTCCGCGCACGTAGAGGCCGGCGGTCTGCGTCGCGAGGCCGAAGGCCAGCAGGATGTTCAGCAACGTGCGGTCGCCGGTGGCGTGTTGCTTGCGGAGCAACTGGACGCAGCCCGCCACAAACCCCGCCAGGTAAAGCAGGGTGCCGAGCCATAGGATGCTGCGGTCCGTGAGCAGGGAATTCATCGGGCGCTACGTTGGCGGCGGGGGGGCGGCGCCGCAAGTGCCGGCTCACTGTATCATTTGACCGAATCGCCTCGGAATTTGCGCTTCAATCCGGTGGCGCGAACGGGCGGATTTTCGGCGAAATTGCCTTGTCGGAGTGGAGCCGGCGCAGCGTAGGCTGGGGGATGCAGTTTTCATCGCCCCACGGCTGGCGCGGGTGGCTGTGGCCGGCGGCGCTGGCCACGGTGATCGTGTGCGCTTCGGGTCGCGGACAGGTGGGGATGCCGGACATCGTCGATTTCGACAAGCTGGCGCATTTTTCGATTTTCGGGCTGCTGGCCACGCTGGTGGCGAGGAACGGGTTCGTGCCCGGTCGCGCGTGGCTGCCGATCGTGGTGGTGTCGGTCTTCGGCCTGACGGACGAGTTGCATCAGAGCTTCACGCCGGGCCGCAGCATGGAATTCGACGACTGGGTCGCCGACACGCTGGGCGCGATCGTCGCCGTGACGGCCTACGCGCATTGGGCGTGGTATCGGGCGACGCTGGAGCGCGCGCTGGCGCGGCGTCGGCGGAGTTGAAAACCAGCTGAGGATGCGTCCAACTTTCGCCGTCGCATGAATCCCGCCGAAGCCCACCAGGAAATCGTCGCGCTCCGCGCCGAGGTGGCGCGCCATCAGGCGCTCTACGACGCGGCGCGACCGGAGATCGGCGACTTCGAGTTCGACCAACTGAAACGACGGCTGGCGGACCTCGAGAAGGAGTTCCCGCAATTCGCCGCCGCCGACTCGCCCACGCAATCGATCGGCGACGACCGGACCGAGGGCTTCACGCGGGTGAAGCACCGGCAGGCGATGACGACGCTCGACAACACCTACGACGAGGGCGAACTGCGGGACTTCCACACGCGACTCGTGAAACTCGTCGGCCGCGACGACCTGCTCTACTCGGTCGAGCCGAAGATCGACGGCGCCTCCATCAGCCTCACCTACGAAAAGGGCCGGCTCACGCGCGCCGTGACGCGCGGCGACGGCGAGGAAGGCGACGACGTCACGGCCAACGTCCGCACCATCGCCAACCTGCCGCATGAGCTGCGCCGCCCCGACGACCTCGCACTGCCGCCGGTGCCGGACTTGGTCGAGATTCGCGGCGAGATTTTCCTGCGGTTCGCGGAGTTCGCCCGCATCAACCAGCAGCAGGTCGACGACGGCCTCGAGCCCTACGCCAATCCGCGCAACCTCGCCTCCGGCACGCTGAAGCTGCTCGACTCGGCCGTCGTGAAAGCGCGCGGCCTCGAGATCGTGCTCTATGGGCTCGGCGCCTGCGCGCCGGCCGACCTCGTGCAATCGCAGGCCGCGTGGCACGCCGCGCTCGCTGCGTGGGGCCTGCCCACGCTGGAACACCGCCGGCAAACGCGCGGCATCGAGGAAACCGTCGCCGCGATCCGCGCGCTCGATGGCTTGCGGGAGAAACTGCCCTACGCGACCGACGGCGCGGTGGTGAAGCTCGACGACTTCGAGTTGCAGGCGCGCGCCGGCTACCGTGGCGAGGGGCAGAGCGCGCGCAAACTGTCGCCGCGCTGGGCTTGCGCCTACAAATTCGCGCCCGAGCGCGCCGAGACGCGTCTCAAAGGCATCACGATCCAAGTCGGCCGCACGGGCGTGCTCACGCCCGTGGCCGAACTCGAGCCAGTGCAACTCGCGGGCACGACCGTGAGCCGCGCGACGTTGCACAATCAGGACGAGATCGCGCGCAAGGACATCCGCGTGGGCGACTACGTTTCGGTGGAGAAAGCCGGTGAGATCATCCCGGCCGTGATCGGCGTCACGCTCGCGCGTCGCGCGCCGGAGTGCGTGCCGTATGTTTTTCCGGTGGCCTGTCCGGTGTGCACGACGCCCGTCGTGCGCGTCGAAGGCGAGGTCGCGGTGCGATGCCCGAATTCCGATTGCGCGGCGCAGCTGACAGGCCGCCTCGACTACGTGGCCGGGCGCACGGTGCTCGATCTCGAAGGACTGGGCGGTGTCGTGGCCGAGGCGCTGGTGCGCTCTGGCGCCGTGCGCGATGTATTCGATCTGTTCGCGCTCGAAGCGGAGAAGCTCGGCGCGCTCAACCTCGGCACCGAGGAGGCGCCGCGTGTGCTCGGCGTGAAGAACGCGACCAAGATTGTCGAAGCCATCGCGCGAGCGCGCGCGCTGCCGCTGGATCGATGGTTGCTGGCGTTGCAAATTCGCGACGTCGGCGGCGCCACGGCGCAGGACATCGCGGCGGTGCACGGCACACTGGCGGCGGTGGCGAACTCCGAAGTGTTGCCCAAGCTTGCGCGTCTGGCCGATGTGACGGAGGAGATGACGCGCATCAGCCCGCGCTCGCGCCTGAATCCGCCGAAGGACGAAGCGGAGCGCGCCGCGCGCGCGACGCGTCACGCAGAGCTGGCGGGCGAAAAGACGGCGCTCGAGGAGCTTCGCGCGCGCACGCCCGGCGCCGACAAAATCGGCGCGGAGGTGGCACGTCATGCGGTGGCGTATTTTGCCAGTGAGCGCGGCCGACGTGCGGTGGCGCGACTCGGCGAGCTCGGTATCGTGCCCGCGGCGGCACGGCTGGCGACGGCGCCGGTGCAGGGCGTGTTCACGGGGAAAACTTTCGTGCTTACGGGCACGCTGCCCACGCTGTCGCGCGACGAGGCGTCGGCGCTGATCGTAGCGGCGGGCGGCAAGACGAGCGGCAGCGTGAGCAAGAAAACGAGCTACGTCCTCGCGGGTGAGGAAGCTGGATCGAAACTCGACAAGGCGCGCGAACTCGGTGTGCCGGTAATCGACGAAGCGGAGCTGCGGCGGTTGCTGGGGGCGTAGCGTGCGATCGCCGAGCAGGCGAAATCGTGGCACTCGCTTCGCGGCGGTCCCAGCGGTCCCGCCCTACCTCACGAGGCCGATACGACGACCTTGGCGGTGAGCAGGTCGAGTTCGCGCTCGTAGACCGGCTTCAGCATCCGCGGCGTGAAGAAGCGCTCGAGCCAACCGGCGAGGCCGCCCGCGCGGGTGCGCGCGACAGTGCGGATGGTGAGGCGCGTCTCGGCCGCCGACAGCGGTTCGAAGTGGTAGCTGGTGACGAAATTGCCGGCGAGGTCGGACTCGTCGAGCTGCATGCCGGGCTTGGGCTCGGTGATGCGTGCGCGCGTCGTGTGCCATTTTCCCGCGAGTTTCAGTTCGAAACGGATCACCGTGCCGGCGCCGATGCCGCCCTCCTCGACGACGAGCTCGCCGAAAGGCGGGCGCGGCAGGATGCTCGGGTGGCCGACGCGGTAATCGGCCACGAGGGCGTAGATCTTGGCGGACGACGCGGGGATCGTTCGCACGACTTCGAAGGTGTATTCGGACATGACGAAAAGGCGGGCGCGGCGCGATGGGAAGCCGGCGGCTTCAGCTGCTCCGGCGGGAGCGACTCAATAGCCCTGGCGCTGGAGCTGGGCGCTGAGTTCGCGTTGGAAGGCCTGCACGTCGGGCGCGCTCGGCTTGTAGCCGGGCGTGCCGGTGTCGAGCATGAGGCGGCCGTATTGATCGAGCGCCCACTTGCCGCTGACGCCGTCGCTGAACGCCACGGTGCCGCTCATGGCGAAACCGGGGCGCACGATGCGGTCGAGCTCGACGGTCACGCTGCCTGCGGCGGCGGGAGCGGCGGGCATTTCTTCCTCGGGAAATTCTTCCGCCGGCAACTCGTCCTCGTCGTCGCCGTGAGTCTCGTCGGCAGGGGAGCCGAGGCCGACTTTCTCCTTCAATTTGTCGAGCATGCCCTTCTTCTCCGGCGCGGGGGCGCGGGGCGCTGGCGCGGCCTTCGTCACATCGCTCGTGTCGACCTTGGGCGCCGGGTCCTTGAGTTCGAGTTCGAGGTCGTCGACCAGGAAGCGGACGTCGCGGTAGGTGAGGGAGATCTTGAATTCCTCGCCGAGCTTTTTCTGGACGGTGGAGAGATTGTCGCCGGCGGCGATCCACGCAGCGACCGCGGTTTTCTGTTCGGGAGAGAGAGTCATCGGGAGGGGCATTTTCGAGGTCGGAAAAGCGATTGCAAGCGTGGCGGAGGCGCGGGGCGGGGCGTGGTTTGCTATTCCCGGGGAAGGGCGCAAGGTAGGGAATGAAAACCATTCCTTCGGTGCTGGTGCGGCCTTTGCGTCTCGCGAGCGGCAGTCGCCGCGACATCGCCTCCCGGGCCTCCGCGCTCTGGCGTCAGGCGGGGCGGCCGGCGGGATGCGATGTGCCGATCTGGCTGCAGGCAGAGCGCGAGATCGTGGCGCTGAATCGGCGTCGCGAGAAGACACGCACGAATCGACCAACCGGCAGGAGCTTCGGTCGTTCCGATCAGCATGTGAGCGTGACGTCGCTCTGAGGCGTTTTCCCGCGCACGGTGCCACAGGCGATCTCGTGCGTGCAGTCGATGCGCGCTCGTGGAGGGGGGAAATGCAAACGGCCGGGCGCTTTCGCGTCCGGCCGTTTGTTGGTTGTCAGGTGTGTGTGCTGACGAAAATTACTTTGAGAGCTGCGCCTTCAGGAAGTCGACGGAGCCGCGCACGGAGTCGTCGGTCTCCATCATGTTTTCCACGGTCTTGATGGCGTGGATGACGGTGCCGTGATCGCGGCCGCCGAACGCGTCGCCGACTTCCTGGAGGGAGTGGCGGGTGAGCTGGCGGCAGAGATACATGGCGATCTGGCGCGGGAACGCGATGGCGTTGGGCCGGCGCTTGGACGTCATGTCCGAGTGGCGGATCTGGTAGTGGTCGGCGACGCGCTTCTGGATGGCTTCGATGCTGAGGCGGTTTTGCGCCTCTTCCATCAGCACGTCCTTGAGGAGGTTTTCCGCCGTGGGGAGATCGAGCGGCTTGCCGGTGAGCGCGGAGTAGCTCGAGACCTTGATCAGCGCGCCCTCGAGGCGGCGGATGTTCTTCGAGATGTGCTGCGCCATGAACTCGAGGACCGGCATGGGGATGTCGACCTTGAGGCTGCTGGCTTTGGTGCGGAGAATGGCGACGCGGGTCTCGAGGTCGGGCGACTGGATGTCGGCGGCGAGGCCCCACTGGAAGCGCGAGACGAGGCGCGACTCGAGCGCGGCGATCTCGGTGACGGGGCGATCGCTGGAGAGGATGATCTGTTTGCCGGACTCGAAGAGGTCGTTGAACGTGTGGAAGAACTCTTCCTGGATGCGCTCCTTGCCGGCGAGGAACTGGATGTCGTCGACGAGGAGAACATCGACGCTGCGGTAGCGCTGGCGGAACTTGGTGAGCGAGTTCTCCTGGATGGCGTGGATGAACTCGTTGGTGAACTTCTCGGTGGAGAGGTAGGCGACCTTGGCGTCGGGGTTGCGCTGCAGGATGCTGTGCCCGATGGCGTGCATCAGGTGCGTCTTGCCGAGCCCGGTGCTGCCGTGGATGAAGAGCGGATTGTAGGCCTGCGCGGGCGCCTGCGCGACGGCGAGCGAGGCGGCGTGGGCGAGCTGGTTGTTGGCGCCGACGACGAAATTCTCGAAGGTGTTGCGCGGATTGAGCGAACCGGCGACGGCGGCGCGCTCGTCGTAGCGAACGGTGCGGCTCTTCGCGCCGGCGCGATGGCGCTGGGCCGGCTCGGTGCGAACCGGCACGGGGCTGCTGGCGCCGTTGCTCTCGGACTTGCGCAGCGAGACGTGGACCATGCGGCCGGCGGTGAGCCGGATGCGCTGCGAGATCAGGTCGAGGTAGTTGTCGTGAATCCAGATCGCGGCGAAGTCGTTCGGCACGCCGAGCACGACGGCGTCTTCGTTGGCCTCGAGGCAGCTCATCGGCTCAAACCACATCTGGAACACATCCTCGGGAAACAGACCCTTAAGGTCGCATTTCACGGTTTCCCAGAGGGAAGTTTGGGGCGCAGGATGAGGCATGGCTTGGTGACGGACGCAGGCTTATTCACATCGCCGGTTTCGGAACGTTTGCAGCGTCCACCGCGCAGGGTCAGTCAAACAGGCCTCGAAAGGTGAAATTGGGTCTCTGGCCGGGCTGCCGCAGGCGTGGGGAAGGGGCCGCGGAAAAGCATAATGGCCAGCGTCTAGGGGGCGTCCTAATCGAGGTGACGAACTGAAAGTGCCGGGGGAACCGCAAAGAACGAAACGAGCGGAAGGTCGTTAAAGGAGAAAGACACAATAACGTGAATCAAAAAATGCGTTTCAAGGCCATGTTTCCGACAACTTGTTCACATGCCCGGGCGGATAACTTTCGGCATTTTTTTGGTTGCCGCGAATTTCGCGCGCGCGGGGAGAGATTTTCGCTCGGAAATCGGAGAAATGGACGTGGGTTCCACGAAGGGGTTCGATTGCGTTTCCGTCGCTTGACGCACGAAACGGCCGCGGGTGGCACGCGAAATTTTTCGCTAATCGCGCCGGCGCTGCGCCGTGTTCAACGCGCGAGCTGATGCGGCTCGGGATCGACCCACTTGCCGTGCTCGCGGATGAGCGCGATGAGCCGCGCGTCGGCTTCGCTCTGCGGGATGTTGTATTGGACGCAGTTTTTCCCGACGTAGAGGTTGATCTTGCCGGGCGCGCCGCCGACGTAGCCGAAGTCCGCGTCGGCCATCTCGCCGGGGCCGTTCACGATGCAGCCCATGATGGCGATCTTCACACCCTTGAGGTGGCCGGTCTGCGCGCGGATGCGCTGGGTCGTCGTCTGCAGATCGAAGAGCGTGCGGCCGCAGCTGGGACAGGCGACGAATTCCGTCTTCGAGATGCGGGCGCCGGCGCCTTGGAGGACGTTGTAGGCGAGCTTGGCGGCGCGCGGGGTGTCGGACTCGGTTTCGATGCTGACGAAATCGCCGAGGCCGTCGCAGAGCGACCCGCCGGTGAGGAACGACGCTTCGAGCAAGCGCGACAGGAACGTGTTTTCGTCGAGCACCGCAGTCGCGTGCGTGTTGCGGATCCACACCGGCGCGCGCGAGCCGGCGGTGCGGAGGAATTCGCGCAGGCGGCGATACGCGCCGGTCGGATGGCCGGCGTGCTCGCCGACGTGGCTGCGGGTGAAGAGCAGGCGGGCGTCGCCGAGTTTCTTCACGGTTTCGAGCAGCGCGGGTTCTGCGTCCGCGGCGAGATCGATCGCGAGGAAATGTTCGCGCTCGCGCACGAGCGCGGCGAAGGCCTCGAGTTCGGCGGCATCTTTGGCGCCGAAGCGGCGGCTGAGCACGACGCGGCCGCCATCGGGCGGGAGCACGGCGGCGAAGTCCTGCGCGATGAGGAGCGAGCCGGTTTCGATGACGAGAAACTGCACGGGAAGCGGTGTGCGCTTCAGGGTGTCGCCGAGTTCGGCGAGATCGCTCGGCGTGTCGACGCGGACAATCAGACCTTCGGCGGGAGTGTCCTTGAGTCGCGGGTCGGAGAGCAGGCGCGCGGCTTCGGCGACTTTGCCGACGGTGCCAGCGCTGACGATGACGCGCGGCGGCTGTTCGCCGCCGGCCACGCATGCGGGCGAGAGTTCGAGCGAGGCGGTCTCGCGGCGGGTGTAGGCGAAGGGGTCGACGGCGTCGGTCTGTGGAAGCTGAGAGCTGAGAGCTGAGAGCTGAGAGCCTGACGAGTGCCACAGGCTCATCGCTTTCTCGGCGATCGCCCGGGCGACGGGGATTTCGTAGACGGAATCTTCGGTGAGCGAGACACGGATGGTGTCGCCGAGTCCGTCGATCAGGAGGCTGCCGATGCCGATGGCGGATTTGATACGGCCGTCCTCGCCGTCGCCGGCCTCGGTGACGCCGAGGTGGAGCGGGTAGGCGCGGTGCGCGCGGTCCATTTTATCCACGAGCAAGCGGTAGGCCTGGATCATGACCTTAGGGTTGCTCGCTTTCATCGAGAGCACGATGTCGTGGAAGCCGTGCGACTCGCAGATGCGGACGAACTCGAGCGCGCTCTCGACCATGCCGAGCGGCGTGTCGCCGTAACGGTTCATGATGCGGTCGGAGAGCGAGCCGTGGTTGGTGCC
Source organism: Opitutia bacterium (assembly GCA_016217545.1). Lineage (NCBI taxonomy): Bacteria > Pseudomonadati > Verrucomicrobiota > Opitutia > Opitutia bacterium. Next base: position 81,897 of record JACRHT010000006.1, read on the forward strand.
GATGCGGAGGGCGCGGCCGAGTTCCTTGCAGCGGAGGACGAGCGGGGAGAACGCATCGTGGATGCGGTGGAGTTCCTCGTCGTAGGCGGCGTCGGTGTATTCCTGGACCGCGAATTTCTTTTTGTCGGCGTAGTTGCCGGGGTTCACGCGGACTTTCTCCACGTGTTCGACGGCTTCCATCGCGGCGTTCGGCAGAAAATGAATGTCCGCCACGAGCGGGACGTGGCCGAAGCCGGCGGCGGAGAGTTGCGCGCGGATGTCACGGAGGCACTTCGCGGCGGCGACGTTCGGGGCGGTGACGCGGACGATTTCGCAGCCCACCTCGGCGAGCGCGATGGATTGCTTCACGGTCGCGGCGACGTCCTGCGTGTCGCTCGTCGTCATCGACTGCACGCGGATGGGATTGGCGCCGCCGATGCCGACGGAGCCGACCTTCACCTCGACGGTGCGGCGGCGGATCGTGTGGAAGCGGGAGGCGCAGTAGGACATGGCTGGGGAAGTAAGAAGTCGCCCTAGCAACAAGTGGCAAGAACGGAGGGCGCTGTGCTCGGAGGACGGAGAACGGAGGACTGAGAGCTGGGGATCGAAGGCCGGAAGATGGAAGACAGGTGCGTTGGCTGGAGGTGGTCGCCGACGTCCCGGCGGCGACTCGGGCGCGGCGCCCGCTGCGAAAATTCTTGGCGCCGGCGGGGACGCCGGCGCCCACCTGCGCAAGCGCCTGCGCCGGAGGGCGAGCTGCGTTACGGCTTCGCCGGCTCGGCGGCTTTTTTCTGCTGCTCGACTTGTTCTTTCGCGGCGGCTTCGGCGCGGTAGTCGCGGACGATGCGGCGGATGTCGCCGAAGACGGTCACGTAAAGCATCATGCCGAGGAGGAGCACGACGAACACGCTCTGCGCCGTGGCGATGAAGTTGAACGGGATCGGGCGGCCGCGGAGTCTCGCGATGGTGGCGAAGAGGATGTGGCCACCGTCGAGGACGGGAATCGGCAGCAGGTTGAAGATCGCGAGGTTGATGTTCACCAGGATCGCGAACCACGTGGCGAAGCGCAGCGGGTAGTCGGATTGCGCGGCGTCCCAGAAGCCGCGGCCGATGCCGATCGGGCCGCTGAGGTTCGATGCGCTCACGTCGCCGCGCGGGCTGATGAGGCTCCAGAAGGTGCGGAAGGTGGTCTCGACGGTGTCGGCGAACTGGTGCCAGGGCGTGTCGTGGAGCAACTGGTAAGGAATGGTGAGCTGAAGACCCGTGAGCGGGTTTTGCTTTTTCTCGTCGAACGGCGGCAGGCTTAGTTGCACTTCACGGCCCGCGCGGGCGAGGGTGAGCTCGGTCGGCTGAGCTTTGTTTTTCGCGAAGTGTTCGTAGAGCTGGTCGAAGCTCTGCAGGCGTGTGCCATTCACGCCGACGAAGCGGTCGCCAGCCTGAAAGCCGAGTTTCGCCGCAGACGAGTTGGGCAAAACCCCTTCGACGACCGGCAAGTAGGCCGCTGCGACACCGATGGTGCGGAAGCGATCCTCGCCGGCGCGGACGGGCTCGACGGTGATGTCCATGCTTTGGCCGTCGCGTTCGATGGTGAGTATCGCGGAGCGATCGCCGGAGTCGGCGACGCTGGTGCTCAGCACCAGAGCGCTCTTGAATTGAATCCAGTCGTTCACTTCGCGCCCGTCCACTCGGCGGATGACGTCCCCGACACGGAGGCCCGCTTTGGCGGCGGGACTTTGCACTTCGTGGCCGTCGGAGGTTTTCAGGGTCGCGGCAATGTAGCCGATTTTCGTCGTCGTGACGCTTTCCGGCGCGGGGCGGCCGATTTGCCAGAGGACGGTGGCGAGCAGGAACGCGAAGATGAGGTTAAACACCGCGCCGGCGACGAACACGATCACCTTGGTCGAATAGCTGACCGGCGGGAGCGATTTCACGTCGACCGTGCTGCCGCCTTCGAGCTCCGCCATGTCGGCGAGCTGCGGCAGGGCGACGTAGCCGCCGAGCGGAAGCCACGAGACGCGGTAATCGACGCCATCCTTGCCGCGCCAGCCGAAGATTTTTGGGCCGAAACCGATCGAGAAGCGCTCGACCGTCACGCCCCGGCGGCGGGCGGCGAGAAAGTGGCCGAGTTCGTGCACGAAGATCGAGCCGCCGAAGAACAGGACGATCAGGAAGATCGACCAAACGGTGCCGAGGAGGGAGCTGAGAAATTCCATGGAGGACTAGGCGTGGGGCGAGAGTAGGGCGGAGGCGATGCGACGCGCTTCGGCGTCGGCCGCAAAGACATCGTCGAGCGTGGCGGGTTCGGTGGATTTCAGGTGAGCGAGAACCTGCTCGACGGTGCGCGAAATCGCAAGGAAGGGCGCGCGACCCGCGAGAAATTCCGCCACCGCCACTTCGTTGGCGGCGTTGTAGATCGCGGGCGCGGTGCCGCCGGTGGCCATGGCGGCTTGGGCGAGGCTGAGCATCGGGAAGCGCGCGCTTTCCACCGGACGGAAATCCAAGCTGAACACTTTCTCGAGACTCAGCGCGCTGACTGTCGCGCTCGGCGCGCGGTGTGGGTGGAGCAGCGCATGCTGGATCGGGAACGTCATCGACGGCGGGCAGAGCTGCGTGAGCATCGAGCCGTCCGAAAACTCGACGAGGCAATGCACGATGCTCTGCAAGTGCAGCACGGCCTGGCACTGCTCGGCGCGGAGGTTGAAGAGCCACTGCGCTTCGATGAGTTCGAGGCCCTTGTTGGCGAGGGTGGCGGAGTCGACGGTGATCTTCGGGCCCATGGCCCAATTCGGGTGCTTCAGCGCGTCGGCCGGCGTGGCGGTGGCGAGGCGTTCGAGGGGCCAGTCGCGAAACGCGCCGCCGGACGCGGTGAGCACGATGCGGCGGACGTCGCTGCCGCGATGACCTTCGAGGCACTGGAAAACGGCGTTGTGCTCGCTGTCGACCGGGAGCAGCGCGACGCCGTGTTCGCGCGCGGCGGCCATGACGAATTTGCCGGCCATCACGAGGAGCTCCTTCGAGGCGAGCGCGATGGCTTTTTTCGCGGCGATGGCGGCGAGAGCGGGCTGGAGGCCGGCGGTGCCGACGACGGCGACGAGGGCGGTGTCGGCTTCGGGCAGGGTCGCGAGTTCGGTCAGGCCGGCGAGGCCGCCGTAGAACTTCGTGTCGGTCGGGAAGGCGCCGGAATTTTTCGCGGCGGTGTAAGCCTGCTCGTCGTAGAGCGCGACGTGTCGCACGCCGAACTCGCGCGCGATCTCCGCGAGGCGTGAGTGGCGTCCGTGGGCGGCGATGCCGACGAGTTCGAGGCGGTCGCGGTGGGCGGCGACGACTTTCAGCGTGTTCTCGCCGATGGAGCCGGTGGCGCCGAGGAGGACGATGCGACGTTTGGGAGCGGAGGTGGCCACGGGTGCGAGCGGCGTTTATGAAGGCCGGCGCGGCGCGGGGACAGCAAAAATCGGACGCGCGGGCGGGTGAAGTCGGGAAGCGGTCGCGGCGGCGGCGCGCGGCGAAGCGCTGGGGCAGTATTCTGGGAGCGAGCTTGCTCGCGACCGGCTGCGGGCCTATCGCGAGCAAGCTCGCTCCCACAGGATGAGTCACGCGCTGGATGGCGGCGACTTAGTTGCTGCGTCCCGCTACCACGCCGGCGCGTATCACGGCCGATCGTCAGGCGAGGAACAGGAAAATCACGTAGGCGACCGGCGCGGTGAGGATCAGCGAATCGGTCAGGTCGAACGCGCCGCCGATGCCGGGGATCATGCGGCCGGAATCCTTGATGTCGGCGCGGCGTTTCATGGCGGACTCGATGAGATCGGACACGATGGTGACGAGGGCGATCGGCACGCCGACGGCCGCGGCGATGGCGGGCGTGAGGGTCTCGGGGACGTAGTCGGCCGCCAGCCACGCGATCAGCGCGCCGATGCCAGCGGAGGTGGCCACGCCGCCGACGGCGCCTTCCCAGGTTTTCTTCGGGCTGATGTTGGGGGCCATCTTGTGTTTGCCGAAGGCCATGCCGGTGAGCAATGCGCCGACGTCGCAGAATTTCGAAACGGCCACGACCCACAGGCACGCGGCAAGTCCGGTGTTGGCCTCGGAGTAGAGGAGCATCAGCCGCACGAGGAAGTGCAGCAGGAACGGCACGTAAAGCAGGCCGACGATCGTCGCGATCAGCGACTCGACGCGCGCTTGGTGTTCGCGCTCGAACAGCACGCGCACGCAGAAGACGACGATGGCGAGGGCGAGCAGCGTCGGCGCAAAGCTGGGCGGCTCGTCGCCTTGGAAGAAATACTCGGTGACGTAGAACGGCCCGGCGGTGATCGCGACGGAGAACACCAAGCTGATCCAGCGGAACGGCCGGAAGCCCATCTTCTCCGCGAGCTGGTAGAACTCGTGCAGCGTCAGCGCGGCGAGGATGGTGAGGATGGCGACGGCCGCGTGCGGACCGAAGAACCACAGGCTGCCGAGGATGATGGCCCAGAGCAGGACGGTGCTGAAGATGCGCGAAAGCACGGGCGGAGTAAGTCTGCCCGAGTTAGGCGGGGCCAGCCTTGATTTGCTCGCTGGTGGCGCCGTAGCGGCGTTCGCGGCGATTGAATTCCTCGACCGCGGCGATCAGGTCCGCGCGTCCGAAGTCGGGCCACAACGTCGGCGTGAAAACGAGCTCGGCGTAGGCCAGCTGCAGCATCAGGAAATTGCTCAGGCGCAGCTCGCCGGACGTGCGGATGAGGAGGTCCGGCTCGGGCAGGTCCGCGGTGTAGAGGTAGCGGCTGAACTTCTCCCACGTCGCCTCCGCGGGATTCTCCGTGCCGGCGCGGACCGCCTCGCCGTAGGCGCGCGCGGCGTCGGCGGCCTCGGTCTGCGCGCCGTAGTTGAGCGCGAGGATGAGGTTCCAGTCGGTGAAGTGTTTCGTCGCCTCCTTCACGCGCTCGAGTTCGCGGCGGACGTTTTCGGGGAGCGCCTCGATGCGACCGATGGTGCGCAGGCGGACCTTTTCCTTGATCAGGTTGTTGAGTTCGCGCTTCAGGAAAAAGTCGAGCAACCCCATCAGGCCGGACACCTCCTCGCCGGGGCGTTTCCAGTTTTCGGCGGAGAACGCGTAGAGGGTGATGTAGCGGATGCCGAGTTCGCGCGCGGTGTCGACGACGGTGCGGACGGTCTCCACGCCCCGACGGTGGCCCTCGAGGCGCGGCATCCCGCGCTGTTTCGCCCAGCGACCGTTACCGTCCATGATGATGGCGACGTGTTGCGGGACTTTGGCCGGGCGGGAGGTGCTCATCGAAACCGGGATTCAGCGTTCGGCCGCCGCGTTTGACAAGGCCGAAGGCCGTGCTTCCGTTGCGCTCATGGCCACGACCCCGCTGACGCAAAATGAGATCGCCGCCGCGCTCCGGGAGTTGCCCGGCTGGACCTTCGAGCGCGACGCGCTCGCGCACACGTTTCAATTCGGCAGCTTCCGCGAAGCCATGAGCTTCATGGTGCGCGTCGGCTTCGAGGCCGAGGCGGCGGACCACCATCCCGAATGGACCAACGTCTACAACCGCGTCGCGATCCGCCTGAACACGCACGACGCCGGCAACAAGGTCACGGCAAAGGACGTGGCGCTCGCGAAGAAGATTGCGGGGCTTGCGTGGGTGAAGTGAATTAGCCCGATGATGCGTGAAGTGAAGCGCGTGCGGGCGTTGTCACGGTTCGGGCTGGCGATCCTCGCTGGCTGGGTTGGCGCGGTGGCGCTGTCCGCCGCGGAGAAGTTGGGCGGTTCGCCGCTCGCGGAGCATGCGGGCGCGGCGGAGAACCGACTGCTGCGCATCGAGAGCGGCTACGACGCGCTGCTGTTGCGCGTGCATCTCATCCGCGCGGCGCGCGAATCGGTCGAGATGCAGACCTTCATCTGGACGAACGACGAGTGCGGGCGGTTGCTGTTGTGGGAGCTGATCGAGGCCGCGCGGCGCGGCGTGCATGTGCGGTTGCTGGTCGACCAGATGTTCTCCGAGAAGGATCCGGCGACGATCGCGTTCCTCGCCACGGTGTCGCCCCACCTCGAGATCAAGCACTACCGCCCGGCGTTTTCGCGCATCGATCCCTCGCTCTGGCAAAAGCTCGCGGCGGGCGCGCTGGCGTTCCGCAGCACGAACCAGCGGATGCACAACAAGGTGATGATCGTCGACGGCGCGGCGCTCGTCACCGGCGGCCGCAACGTCGAGAACACCTACTTCGATCATTCGACCGAGATGAACTTCCGCGACCGCGACGTGCTCGCGACCGGGCCGGTGGTCGGGGCGGCGCGCGCGTCGTTCGAGGAATTCTGGGCCTACCGCCACGCCGTGCCGAGCTCGGCGCTGAAGGACGTGGCCGCGCAGATCGCGGTGGGGAAATTCCGCCGCTACGACCGGCGCGAGCAGTGGGACTTCGGCGGGTTGTTCGGCGAACTCGGCCGCGAGGCGGACGACCCGGCGGCGATGCGCGAGCGGTTCGTGGCGCGGATGCGGCCGGTGCAGCGCGTCACCTTCGTCGCTGACGAGCCGGGCAAGACGCGCGGGTGGTTCTCACCCACGGCGCGCATCACGCGCGAGTTGCGGCGCACGATCGAGCGCGCGCACGGGAGCGTCGTGATGCAGACACCGTATCTCGTGCTGAGCCCGGCGGCGCGCGAAGCGGTTGCGGAGATGCGCGAGCGCCATCCGGCGCTGCGCGTGCGCATCTCCACCAACAGCCTCGCGTCGACGGACAACCTCATGGCGTATTCCGCGAACTACCGGCTGCGCGGCACCTACATTGCGCAACTCGGTCTCGAAGTGCACGAGGCGAAACCGCGGCCGGCGGCGTGGCCGGAGATCTTGCGCCGCGCGGCCGACGTCGAGGCGCGGGCGGCGGCGAGGCTGGCGCGCGGCGAGCAGAAGCGCACGCCGTTCCTGTGCGTGCACGCGAAGTCGCTGGCGGTGGACGATGCCGTGGCGTTCGTCGGTTCCTACAACCTCGATCCGCGTTCCGAGCGGCTCAACACCGAGGCCGGCCTCCTGATCGAGGATGCGGATTTCGCGCGCGAGCTGCGCGCGGAGATCGAGCGCGATTTGCGCGCCGAGAACAGCTGGGTCGTCGCGCGCCGCGAGATCCCGCTCGGGCTCGACAAGGTGAACGGGCTCATCGGCGGCGTGCTGGCGATCGGTCCGGTGGACTTGTGGCCGCTGCAGAACACGGCGAACTTCGAGCTGCGGCCGGGCGCGGTGGACGTGCCGCCGGGCCACGCGGATTTCTATCGGAGTTTCCGCGATGTCGGCGCGTTTCCCGGGACGGACGGCGTGCTGAGTCAGAAGGAGATTCTCACACGTGTCTTCAAGGCCGTCGGAGCGCCGCTCACGCCGATTTTGTGAGGCGAGCGAGCGCGGGTGGTGCGCGGCGTGCGAACATCCGCGAACGAGTAATCGTCCCCCTGCCGCTGGCAGCCTCGCTTTCCGTGGATGTAGGAGCCTGCTTGCAGGCGACCAATCGTCCGTGCCGAGGAGTGCGATGTTCGGGTCGCCTGCAAGCAGGCTCCTACATGGCCGCGAGCTCAGAGCTGCGCCCTCAGCTCTCCACGTGCGGGGCGAGGTCGGCGAGCATGGCTTCCTCGTGATCGAGGAGCTGCTGGAGCGGACGGTGCGTGTCGGCGGTGATGACGTTTTGCCGGAGCAGCTCGGCGAGCGCGTGGCGTTCGGCGCGGAGCGCGTGCAGGCGGTGCTGGCGGCCGGATTGGCGGCGGGCCTGCGCGGCGGCCTGCGTCTCTCCTTGGGCGGTGAGTTCGGCGAGGCGGTGCTCGTATTCGGCAATGACGATGCCGAGCGCGGCGGCTTCCTCGACGGCGGCGGTGGTTTTCTCGCGTTCGCGCAATGAGGCCAGGCCGTGCTCGACGGCGCGGATGCGGGCGATGCGGTCTTCGCGCACGCGCGTGTCGTCGGCGGGGAGGCGGAGCTTGCAGATGAGGTATTCGAGCGTCGTGCCTTGGACGAGCAAGGTGGTGAAGATGACGCCCAGCGAGAGGAAGATCACGATGTCGCGACCGGGGAACGGGGTGCCGTTTTCCTGCAGGAGCGGGATCGAGAGCGCGGCGGCGAGCGTGACGCTGCCCCGCATGCCAGCCCAGCCGGCGGCGAGCACCATTTGCCAGGAGGGGCGCTCCTCCGTGCGGCGCACGCGTGGTGAAAACAGGAATGGCAGGTAGGCGCCGGGGAAGATCCACGCCAGGCGCGCGAGGATGGCGGCGAGGGACACGGCGCCGGTGAACAACGCGAGCTGGCCGACGGAGTAGTGCTGCGCGACCGTGGCGAGCAGCGTGGGGAATTGGAGGCCGAGCAGGATGAACGCGAGGCCGTTCAACCAAAACAGCACCACCGACCACACGGCCCATGTCGTCTGCCGGGCGCGCACGTTCATGCGGAGCGGATCGCGCCAGCCGGAGTAGAGGCCGGCGGCGACCACGGCGAGAATGCCGGAGAGATGGAGGTGTTCCGCCGCGAGATAGGCGGCGTAGGGCGTCAGCAGCGAGAGCGTGGTCTCGATGAATTCGTCCGAGCGTCCGATCCGCAGCAGGAAATCGCGCCCGCGTCCCACGACCCACGCGATGACGAGGCCGAGCGCGAGACCGGCGAGCGCGACCCAGAGGAAATTCAGCGTCGCGGCGCGCAGCGAGAACGTCCCTGCGAAGACGGCGGCGAGCGCGAACTTGAACGCCACGAGGCCGGTCGCGTCGTTCATGAGGCTCTCGCCGTTGAGCACGGTGGTGAAGCGCGGTGGGACTTTCAGCCGGTGGGTGATCGCGCTCACCGCGACCGCATCCGTCGGCGACACGACGGCGCCAAGCGCGAAACCCATGGCGAGCGGCAGCCCGGGGATGAGCCACCAGGCCACGAAGCCGACCACGAGCGTCGTGAGCACGACGAGACCGGTCGCGAGCATGAGAATGGGGCGCTTCGCCGCGAGGAAGTCGCGCAGCGGCATGAGCCAGCCGTCGGAGAACAGCAGCGGCGGCACGAAGCAGAGAAAGAAAAAGCCCGGGTCGAGCGTGACGCGCGGGAAGTGCGGCAGTAGCGCGGCCAACGCGCCGCCGAGCGCGAACGTGATCGGTTGCGGCCAGGGCAGGCGCCGCGCGATGACGCTGAGCGCGGCCAGGAGCAGGATCAGCAGGAGGGCGAGTTCGAAGGCGGCCATGCGGCGCGGGGACTGTTGGCGGGAAGCGGCGCCGTTGGCCATGCGAAATCACAGTCGTTTCACCGGGAAACCGTTTGCGCGGGTCGCGCGTAGCATTAGCGTGCCGCCCATGAGTGACTTTGCTCCCGCCGCCGAGGTCGCCTCCGCCCGCGATCTGCTCGTGCGCCTGAAAAACAACATGCGCCAGACGATCCGCGGCAAGGATGAGGTCGTCGACCAGACGCTCGTGTGCCTGCTCGCCGGCGGCCACCTGCTGATCGAGGACCTGCCGGGCGTCGGCAAGACCACGCTGGCCTACTCGCTGGCGCGGTCGATCGACGCGACGTTCTCGCGCGTGCAGTTCACCAGCGACCTGTTGCCGAGTGACGTCACCGGCGTGGCGATCTACGACGAGACGACGCGGGAGTTCGTTTTCAAGCCGGGGCCGGTGTTCGCGAACATCGTGCTCGCCGACGAGATCAACCGCGCCACGCCGAAGACCCAGAGCGCGCTGCTCGAAGTGATGGATCGCGCCAAGGTGACGGTCGATGGCGCGGCGCACGACGTCGGCGCGCCGTTCATGGTTGTGGCGACGCAGAACCCGGTGGATTACGAGGGCACGTTTCCGCTGCCTGAGAGCCAGATGGACCGCTTCCTGATGCGGCTGCACATGGGTTATCCGCAGCCCGGCGACGAACTCGACATTCTCCGCGCGGCGAAAACCAGCTACGACGCGATCGCGCTCAATGCGGTCGCCACGCGCGCCGACGTGCAGCGCCTGCAGAAGCTCGCGGCACAGGTCTTCGTCGAAGACAGCGTGCTAGAATACCTGTTGAAGATCGTCACGGCCACGCGCACCGAGAGCGAGTTCAAGGCCGGCATCAGCGTGCGCGGCGGTCTGGCGCTCCGCGCGGCGGCGCAGGCGCGGGCGCTGTTGCTCGGGCGTGATTTCGTGATTCCGGCCGACGTGCAGGAGATGGCCGGGCCGGTCTTTGCGCACCGATTGGGGCTGGCGCGGCAGACGTCCGATGCGTTGGAGGAACGGCGAACGGTGTTGGCGGCGCTGCGGCGGATCGTGGGCGCGATCGCGTTGCCGGAGTAAGCTATGAGCGACGGCGCGAAGGTAGGGGCCGTTGCCCCCAACGGCCCTTGGCCGCGCGGGGATGAGCGGGCGGTTGAGGGCAACCGCCCCTACCGCGATGCACGGGATTGGCGCGGGCCGGGTGCGCCGGCGGAGGTGCGGCGCGCGTTTTCGTGGCAGGCGCTGGTGTGGTCGCTCGTGTTTCCGCCGAAGCGTCACCGCATCGGCGTGACGGTGCCGGGCGTCTTCCTCATCGGGCTGGCGATGGGCATCGGCACGGCGGCCTACAATACGGCGAGCAACATCTTGTTCATCACGCTTTCGCTGCTGTGCGCGTGCCTGCTGCTGAGCGGGCTGATGTCGTGGTTCAATTTCATGGGCGTGTGTTGGCGCGTGCGGCCGCTCAGCGCGTGGCGGGCGGGCCACGAGACGATGGTGACGGTCGAGGTGCGCAACACGAAGCGCTGGTTGCCGACCTACGGGTTGTGGTTCGATCTGGCGACGCATCCGCGGGCGAAGGAATCTGATCCGCCGCCTGATCTTTCGAGGGAGAAAGTCCGCGAAGTGCTCGCGGCGGCGGAGAAGGCGGTGACGCGCGGGCGCGTCTTCCTGCGCGAGCGCATTGAGCCGCAGGGCGAACTGGCGCTGGACTGGGTGCACAAGCCGGAGAAGCGCGGCGAGCAGGTGCTGGCGCTCGAGGCCGTGGGTTCGTTTTTTCCGTTTGGCTTTCTGCGCAAGAGCGTGGGCGCCGACCTGAGGCAGACCGTCCTCGTGTGGCCGGCGCAGGTGGATTATCAGTGGCGCGCGGCGGCGGCGGCGAGCGGTGGCAACTCCGGCCGGCGGACGGTGCGCGCCGGGACGGGGGAGGATTTGCTGGCGCTGCGTCGCTATCAATCCGGCGACTCGCATCGGCTCGTGCATTGGAAGGCGTCGGCGCGGCTGGGGAAGCTGATGGTGCGGCAGTTCGCGGCGGAAAGCTTGGACGGTTTTGCGTTGAGCGTGGAAACGCCCGCGGAGGTCTGGACGCGAGCGGAGCAATTCGAGGTGCTGTGCAGTTTCGCGGCGACGCTCGCGGAGGATTTGTTCGCGGAAGGGCGATTGCGCGGCGTGAGCGTGAACGGAACCTGGATCGAGACGCGGCGCGTGCGCGACGTGGAAGCGGTGCTGGATTTGCTGGCGAAAGCTGAGCCTGTCGCTCCGACGGGTAGGGCGAGTCGTCCGGACGAGCCGCGGATCGACGAACGGTTCGTCGGGGACGACTCGCCCTACCGTGCGGCTGGTCAACGCCAGCAAGTTTCTCGCAATCTCATCTCGTTCGCGCCGGAAGGAGCGCGCGGTGTCTCGGCGTATGTCGACGGCGTCCCCACGGCCTCAGCTTAGCCTCGACGAGTTGCGGCGGCTCAAGTGGCTGCTCGGCGGCGTGCTCGCGCTCGTCTCCTTGTGGACGGTGTTCTTCCTCGATGTGGAGGCGCTGGGACTCGTGGCGATCGAGAGCGTCGTGATCGCGGCGGCGGTGATCTGGCCGCAGCTGCCGGCGCGCGTGCCGGCGCTGGTGTGGCGGCTGGCGGTGCCGGCGATCATCGCGGGCGTGGCGGCGGATTTCTATTTTAGTGCGGAGACGCTGCCGGTGTTGATCCGGCTCGCGGTGCTGCTGGTGCTGTATCGCGCGGTGGCGTATCGGCGGAAGCGCGAGGACCTGCAGTTGATCGTGCTCGGGCTGTTCCTCGTGGTGGTGGGCGGCGTGTTGACCGTGGCGCTCGAGTTCGCGTTCCTGCTGCTGCTTTTCACGGCGTGTGCGCTGGGATTTCTGTTCGCCGTCACGTTGATCGACATGGCGGACACCGGGCCGCGGGTGATGCGTCCGGAGGAGATGCGCGAGGTGCCGGCGTGGGCGCGCGGGGGCTGGCGGCCATTCGTGGCGCGGTTGCGCGCGGTGGCGGATTGGCGGCTGCTGGGGTTCGGCGGCGCGCTGTTTCTCGGCGTGGTGGCGATGTCGGCGGTGCTGTTCCTGCTCATCCCGCGTTTCGAGATCGGGAGCAGTTTCTTCCTCGATAAATACATCACGCGGAAGAGCCGCACGGGATTTTCGGAGAGCGTGAAATTCGGCGACGTGAGCGAGCTGGTGCAGGACAACAGCGTGGCGCTGCGCGTGGACTTGGGGGCGGGGCCGAAGCCGGCGGCCGATCTTTACTGGCGGCTGGTGACGCTCGATGAATACACGCCGCAGGGCTTCCGCGTCTCGAGCTGGATGAAGGCGCACCTGCGGGCGAATCAGAGTTTTCGGCGCACGGTGGCCGGTGGCGGCGTGTGGACTTCGGGGCAGATGTTGTCTGGCGTGTGGACAGTTTATCTCGAGCCGGGAGTGAGCCGCTACCTGCCGTTGCCGGGCGCGTTCGCGATGCTGCGGTTGCGCGACCAGGCGGCGGTGCAGGTGAGTCCACAGAATCGGCTCGTGGCATTGCAAAACGATCCGATGGCGATGACGGCGTTTCAGATCGATGGCATCGCGCTGGCGCCGGTGGTGCGCGATGCGGGTTTTTCCGCGCTGTTGAACGGCTGGGTGCAGGGCGACGAGGCGATGCGGCGCGAGCGGCGCTACGATGCGCGCACGATGCTCGCGGGGCCGAGCGGCGCGGAAAACGAGGCGGTGCTGCGCCGGGTCGTCGCGGAGGTGAGCGGAGGCGCGGCACTGCAAGCCGAGCAATTCGCGGAGCGGGCGACGGCGTGGCTGCGGGAGCGGCATGCGTATGCGCTGTCGGTGCGGATGCCGCGCGGCAGCGGCGACGACATCGTGCGCTGGCTGGATTCGCGCGAGGCGGGTTTCTGCGAGCACTTCGCGGCGGCGTTGACCGTGCTGTGTCGTGCGGCGGGACATCCGGCGCGGGTGGTGGCCGGGTTCCACGGCGGGGCGCTGAACGGCTTCGAGGATTACCTGATGGTGCGCAATTCGGACGCGCACGCGTGGGTGGAGATTTTTAACGGTCGCGATGCGTGGGTGCGCGTGGATCCCACGCCGGGCGGGGCAGTGGGCGAGGCGGCGGGCCAGACGGCGCAGGCGGCGGAGCGGGCGCGCGACAGCAGCTGGACGGCGCGGCTCGATAGCTTGCGGGTGCTGTGGTATCGGCGCGTGGTGAGCTTCGACGCGCGGCAGCAGGTCGAGTTGATGGACAGCGTGAAGACGGCGACGACGAGCACGGGCGACGTGTTGCGCGCGCGGCTCGAGGAGTGGGCGAAGCGGCTGAAGGCGTGGTTCGCGGGGCCGTGGAACTGGCAACGCGCAGGACGCGTGCTGGCGGGGGCGAGTGCGGCGGTGTTGCTCGCGATCGGGCTGGTGCGCGGCGCGGGGTGGTTGCGCGCGCGCTGGCGGCAGTGGCGCGATCCGCGGGCGCTCGATCCGGTGCGGCGCGAGGCGGGGCGCTGGCTGAAGAAAATCGCGGAGCGCGGAACGCGGAGCGCGGAGAGCGGGAATCCGGCGGCGGGAGCCGGAAGGCTGGACGAGGAATGCCAGCGGGTTCGCGGGGAGTTGGAGCGCTTGCGCTATGGGCGGCGCGAGACGTGGCCGGAGCCGCGCGGGGTTTTCCGGCGCGCGAGGGCGGCGGCGCGAGAGTAGGGCGCGAAAAGTGCGGGCGGGCACGGGCGCGGCGTGCTGGGTCGCGGTCGCTTGCAAGCAAGCTCCTTCAGCTTGCCGGTGGTGCGAGAGCCCGTTCGCGAGCGAACCGGGCGCGTCAGGTCACTTGAGTTTGAACTCCGCCTTTGGGATGGCCGGGGCGTTTTTCTTCTCGAAATATTTTCGGATGATCGCGTTGGCGACCGGCGCGGCGTTCACGCCGCCGCCGTAGGTTTCGCCGACGGTGTCGCCTTCGAGCATCACGGCGATCGCGATCTCGGGGTGCTCCGCGGGGGCGAAGCAGATGAACCAGGCGAAGTTGATTTTGCCGATGAGCTTACCGCCCTCGTAGACGTCTTTTTGCGCGGTGCCGGTCTTGCCGGCGATGGTCACCCCGGGGACTTTGTAGGGACCCTTGGTGATCATCGAAGCGGTGCCGTAGGTCGTGGTGCCGACCATTCCCTCGATGATCGTTTCGCGTTCGTGGTCGGAGAGGCCGATGGGCGTCGTGTGCTGCGTGGGGGCGTTTTCGCGGTGGATCAGCGTGGGTATCGTGTAGAGCTCGTTGCGCGCGACGGACGCGGCGAAGCAGGCCATTTGGAGCGGCGTGACGAGGAGGAATCCCTGTCCGATGGAGTAGTTGGCGGTGTCGCCGGCATACCACGGTTCGTTCTTGCGCTGTTTCTTCCACGCGGGATTGGGCACGAGCGACGAGTCGACTTCGGGCAGCTCGATGCCGGTGCGCTGGCCGAAATGGAATTTGCGCGCTTCCTCGGCGATGCCGTCGGGGGTGGTGAGGCGGCCGGCCTCGTAATAGTAGACGTCGCAGCTGTGGGCGATGGCGTCGGCGAGCGTCACGTGGCCGTGGTGACCGCGGCCGTTGTCGCAGTAGAAGGTGCGTCCGCCGATCTGGATGGTGCCGTCGCAAAACGTGATGGGGCGATCCGGCACGATCGCGGCGCGTTGGAGCGCGGCGATCGTGGTGAGAATCTTGAACGTGGAGCCCGGTGGAAAAGCGCCGTCGATCGCGAGGTTGAGTTCGGCGTGCTGCTCCTGGATTTCCTTGTAGGTCTCGGCGCTCATGCGCGGATACCAGGCGTTCGGGTCGTAGTCGGGTTTGGAAACCAGCGCGAGGACTTCGCCGGTGCGCACTTCGATGGCGACGGCGGCGCCGGCTGAGCCGACGGTGCGGGCGCCGACCTCTTCCTCGGCGACTTGCTGGAGATCGATGTCGATCGAGGTGGTGATGCTTTCGCCCTGCTTGGGGGCCTTTTTCTCGAGGGGCGGATTGATCTTATAGCCGGCGGGATCGACGCGGTAAATCGCGCCGCCGGACTGGCCCTGGAGCTTGGCGTCGAATTGTTTCTCGAGACCGGCGCGACCGAAGGCGCCTTTCATCTTGAAGGTCATCAGGTCCTCGCTGCCGAAGTCCTCGGCGTCCGGATTCGTGTCGACGCCGACGTAGCCGAGGACGTGCGCGGCGGCGCGGCCGTAAGGATAGTAGCGCGAACTGGAGGCGTAGACTTGCAGCGGCGAGTTGACGGGGAGTTTTTCGACGAGGCGCGCGTAGTCTTCCGGCGAGAGGTCGTCGAGGAGCGGGAAGGGCAGCAGCAGCGTGTCGTTGAAGTGGCGGTCGAGGTCGCGGGGCTTCACCTGCTCGCGGCGGCCGAGGATGGCGTTGACCTGATCGAGGTAACGCTGGGCGACCGACTGGCGGGCGATGCGGGCGAGCTGGTTGCTGTTGGGACGTTCCTCCTTGGGGAATTTCGCGTAGTTGCCCACGACGGTGCGGTAGGCGGCGCGCAGTTCGGGACGGAGGTCGGCGAGATTGAGGACGACGGAGAAGCGCGCGCGATTGCCGACGAGGACGCGGCCCTCGCGGTCGTAGATGTTGCCGCGCGGCCCGGGCACGATGATGCGGCGCTGGCTCTGTTTGCGTTCCTCCTCGGAGTTCTGCCAGCTCCGGAAAAGTTGCTGGCGGCCGACGCCGATGCCGAGCACGAGGACGAGCAACGCCACGAGGCCGTAGAACGCGAGGAGGCGCGGGTTGCGCGCGGCGTGGGTTTCAATCGGGGCGGAGCTCACGGCGGGAACAAAGCGCGCGGCGCGGAAAAATCAAAGCTGCACGCGGCGGCCGGTCTCGGGATCGAGACGGGCGAAGGCGAGCAGGTGCGCGTTGACCGCCATGAACCACGGCGTGGCGAGGCCGATGACGATTTGGGAGAAGATGAGGTCGACGAAGACGCGCAGCCAGGCGTTGGCGGGATGGGGATTTTCGCCGATGAGCAGCGTGGTGAGCGCGAGGATGAGGAAGAGGTTGGCGAGCAGCGCGACGACGGTGGCGAAGATGGGTTCCTCGCGCGGGAAGCGCTTCCGGCCGTAGAGCAGCACGGCGTGCACGAAGCCGAGCAGCACGAGGTGCGTGCCGAACGGCGCGGGCGTGAGCGAGTCGAAGGCGAGGCCGGTGAGCGCGGTGGCGAGGAAGCCGTGGCGGAAGTCGAGGCGCAGCGCGGCGTAGGGCACGAACAGGCCCGCGAGGTAGAGCGAGACCGCGTAGGGCGCGAGGTAGTGGTTGGCGAGGCCTGCGAGCCAGAGGAGCAGGAGGTTCGCGAGGAGGACGAGCAGCCAGCGGATGTCGCGTTGGCGCATGCGTCAGAGGGCGTCGGGCGTGACGGGCACGAGGACCGTCACTTCCGTGAGCGCGCCGAGGCGGTTGTCGAGGTCGACATCGCCGGTGGCGAAGAGGCCGTCGGTGGACGGTTCGAGGTGCGTGATGTCGCCGATGGTCAGGCCGGGCGGGAAGACGCCGCCGAGGCCGGACGTGACGAGGCGGCGCGGCTGGTTGGGAGTCGCGGAGATGTCGGTGGGAACGAACTCCACCGAGCCGCGCGGATTTTTGAAGGCGTCGTTGATGCCGCCTTGGTAGGAAATGGAGCGGTTGTCGCCCTCGGCGCTGGCGGCGATGCGGAACGTCGGACTCGAGACGAGATCGACCACGGCGGTGTATTGATGAACTTCGACGACGCGGCCGACGACGCCGCCGACGAAGACGACCGGCGCGCCGACGGGGATGCCGTAGTTGCGGCCCTTGCGAATGACGAGGCGCTGCCACCACGCGGTGAAGTCGCGCTTGGCGACGCGCGCGGGCTCGGAGCGGTGCGCAGGAAAGGGCGGGAGCTTGAGGAGGTTTTCGAGGCGAAGGATCTCGGCGTGGAGCTGCTCGTTTTCCTGCAGGCGCAGCTCGTAGGCGGCGTTGAGGCGGGCGAGATCGCGGCCGGCTTCGATGATCTCGTTCTTCGGGCGCGTGCGCAGCGCCCAGAATTCCTGCAGGTCGGTGACGTAGGATTGGGCGGCGGCGAAGGGGGCCTGGAGTTCGAAGAACGTGACGCGCGTGAAGGATTTCACGGCCAGCGGCACGAGGAGCCAGAGCAGCAGCACGAGGCCGAGCGTGGCGAACGGACGAGCTTGGTCGAAGCGGTTATGCTGCACGGCGGGCGGGCGGACGGGCCGTCACTCGCCGGATTCGCGGCGCGAGCGAGCGTGATGAAAACGCGGACCGAGGATGCCGGCCAGAATTCCGGCCAACGGAATGCTGATGGCGGACGAAACACCGAGCGCGGTGCAGAAAAAAAAGAGCGCGAGGGAAATCAGGACGGCCAGCCACGTCGCAGGCGAACGGAGAGTGGGTTCCGAGTCGAGCATCGCGATGCGCTCAGAAATCCGCGGCGATGCGGTAGAGCTCGTCGATGTTGTTCAGGAAGACGCCGGTGCCGTTCGCGACGGCGGAGAGCGGGTCGTCCGAGACGGTGACGGGCAGGCCGGTTTTCTCGGAGAGGAGCTTGTCGATGCCGCGGATGAGCGAGCCGCCGCCGGCCATGACGAAGCCGCGGTCGACGAGGTCGGCGGAGAGTTCGGGCGGGCAACGTTCGAGGGCGGCGCGGACGGCTTCGACGATCGAGGAGATGGTGTCGGCGAGGGCTTCGCGGATTTCCTGCGAGGTGATGTGAATCGTCTTGGGCAGACCGGCGACGGAGTCGCGGCCTTTGACCTCCATCGACAGCTCGGTGTCGAGCGGGTAGGCCGAGCCGATGGTCATCTTGATTTCTTCCGCCGTGCGCTCGCCGATGAGCAGGTTGTAGGCGCGCTTCATGTAGTTGATGATGGCGAGGTCGAGCTCGTCACCGGCGACGCGGATGGATTTTGAAAAGACGATGCCGGAGAGCGAAATGATCGCGATCTCCGTGGTGCCGCCGCCGATGTCGACGATCATGTTCGCGGCGGGTTCGTCGACGGGCAGGCCGACGCCGAGTGCGGCGGCCATGGGTTCGAGAATAGTGATTACTTCGCGGGCGCCGGCGTGCGTGGCGGACTCCTTGACAGCGCGCTTTTCGACTTCGGTGATGCCCGAGGGAATCGCGACGACGACGCGCGGCGAGACGACCTTGGAGTTGTTGTGCACCTTCTTGATGAAGTAGCGCAGCATCGCCTCAGTGATGTCGAAGTCGGCGATGACGCCGTCCTTCATCGGGCGGATGGCGGTGATGTTGCCGGGCGTGCGGCCGAGCATCTTTTTGGCCTCGTCGCCGACGGCGAGGACCTTGCGGCTGCCGGTGTGGACCGCGACGACGGACGGCTCACGCAGGACGATGCCCTTGTCCTTCACGTAGACGAGGGTGTTGGCGGTGCCTAAGTCGATGCCGATGTCGTTGGAAAAAAGTCCCAGCAGTTGGTTGAACATGTCGCGGTGGCAGGGTTTCCGAATCAAAGCCGCGTGCGAGCGAAATTGTCAAAACCAAAGCCGTTGAGCGGCGCGGGTTTGGGCGGGATGCCGGGTGGATTTTCCCGGCATCCCGGAGGGGCTTGCGGTGGCGTTGGCGGGCCGGTCGCCTTGGCGAGGTCAGCCGAGGTTCCAGCTGCCCGGTCCGTTCATGGCCTCGACCATCTGTTGGGTGAGGCCGGGGCCCTGTTTGCTGACGAAGTCGAACATCATGCCGCCGGCGTAGCCGTCGGGAACGATCTCGGCGGCGACCGTGGGGATCGTCGACCATTGCGACTGAAAACGGGTCTCGGCGGAGAAGCCGAGGACGAGCTGGTTTTTCGCGAGGCTGTTGCCGGAGCCGAATTGCGTGTAGGGCAGGAGGCGGGTGTTGGGGCCGCCGCCGTAGTAGGTCATTTCCCAGCCGTAATTCAGGTTGGCGGCGAGGGTGTGGCCGTTCCAGTTGCCCTGAAAGGCCGACGAGTCGCTCCAGAGCGCCTTCGTGATCAATTTGCCGGGCATCGTCTGCTTCATGAGCGTCGTCACCATCGGGAGCGAGGTGTTGTTGGCGGTGCCGGTGCTGTATTCGTCGTCGATGTCGATGCCGTCGATGCCGTAGGCGCCGACAACGTCGGTCGCGAGGTAGTTGGCGAAGTTCTGCGCGTCGGTCTGTTTCGTGAATTGCGACCAGCCGACGTTTGCCCAGCCGTTCATGACGGTGAGGAGCACGGTGATGCCCTTGGCCTGCAGGGCGGACACGAGGCCCATCTGAGGGAGGAGGGCGGCTTGGATCGCGAGATTGAGCGGATGCGAGGTGGCCGGCTGGTTGTTGTTGGCGCGCAGATAGGGCGGCGTGGCAGCGGCGTAGTTGCCGGCGCCGAGGCACACGACGTCGATGGAGGGCGTGCCGCTGGTCTGCACGTAATTGCAGAGCGTCTCCAGATCTTGCGGAATGGACGGGCTGACGTAGAGCGTGACGACCGCGTTTTTCTGGTAGGAGTCGCATTGCGGCGCGCTGCCGAACCAAGGCTGGCCGGTGAAGAATACGGCGTCGCCGGGTTGGAAGGGACTGTAGGCAGCGGCGGGTCCTTCAAGGACCATGTATTCGCGGCAGAAAAAGAAGTAGGTGATCGCAGGATTCGCGAAGGCCGTGCGCATCGCTTGCTCGGCGGTCGTGTTCGAGACCTTCGCAACGACGTTGCTCCAGCTCGCGCCGCCGAATTCGGCGACATTGGGTGTTTTTTTCCAGGCCATGACAGGTGTGGGGTTAAGGTTTGGCCCGTGCGCGCTTGTTAGGAGACGCGGGTGGGAGCGAGTCAAGCGGAGCGTCTCCACCTGCGACGCGTGGGCTTGACGCGGGGTGGGATTGCGAACGTCTTGGGCGTGCCCTGCGTGGGCGTTGCATGCACGGAACGGAATTCGTCCAGGACCTCGCGATCGTAATGCTGGTCGCCGGCCTCGTCGGCTGGTTGTGCCATCGCATCGGGCTTTCGGTGGTCGTGGGCTATCTCGCGGCCGGCATGGTGATCGGTCCGTATACGCCGCCGTTCTCGCTCGTGTCGGATGTGGCGCGCATCGAGACGCTGGCGCAGGTGGGTCTGGTGTTCCTGATGTTCTCGATCGGGATGAAACTGAGCCTGCGGAAACTGCGGCGGCTCGGCCTCTCGCTGGTCGTGGCGACTGTGGTGGGCGCGTTCGTCGTCTACTCGATCGCGCGCGTGGTCGGTGCGGGACTCGGTTGGCCGCCGGTGCAGGGCGTGTTCCTCGCGGCGATGTTGATGGTGTCGTCGTCGGCGATCATCAGCAAGGTGCTGCAGGATCTCGGCGTGACGCACGAGAAGGCCGGGCAACTCGCGATGGGAGTGTCGGTGCTCGAGGACATTGTGGCGGTGGTGATGCTCGCGATTCTGAATTCGCTGATCTCGGCCAGCGGCGCGCAGGAGGCGATGGGCGAGACGCTGGGTTTGCTCGGCGGGTTCGTCGTGCTGGCGGGCGTGGGCGGGCTGTTGCTGGTGCCGTGGTTGTTGAAGAAGCTGACGATCACGGCGGACGACGAGCTGATGACGATCGTGACGGCGGGGCTGCTGTTCATGCTCGCGATCCTGGCGCAACGGGCGGGCTTTTCGCTCGCGCTCGGCGCGTTCCTGCTGGGCGCGATCGTGGCGGAGACGCCGCATCGCACGCAGGTCGATCGGGCATTCGAGGGCATGCGCGACGTGTTCAGCGCGGTGTTCTTCGTGGCGATCGGCATGATGATCAATTTGAAGTCGGCGGCGCACCTGTGGTGGCTGATGTTGCTGCTCGCGGTCGTGACGATTTGCGGGCGCACGTTTGCGGTGGCGGTGGGGATGATGGTGACGGGCGCGGCGACGAAGGACGCGGTGCGCGTCGGCGTGTCGGCGACGGCGTTGGGCGAGTTTTCGTTCATCATTGCGCAGCTCGGCATCGCGGCGGGCGTGATGGCGCCGGAGTTCCAGGCGGTGGCGGTGGGGGTGTCGTTGCTGACGACGCTGGCGGCGCCGGCATTGATGCGGCGCGCGCCGCGGCTCGGCGAGTGGGTCGAGGCGCGGCAGCCGAAATGGCTGGAGGATTGGCTGGGATATTATCGCGAGTGGCTGGAGCGGTTGATGGCGCGGCAGAAGAAGAATCTCCTTTGGCAACTCAGCCGGAAGCGTCTGATCCAGATCGCGGTCGAGGTGCTGCTGGTGACGGGGCTGCTGTCGTTCGCGGAGAGCCTGCTCGATGCGGTCCTACCCTTCATTCCGGGCGAGAAGTTTTTCCCGCAGGCGCCGCGCGTGCTGTTCTGGTGCGGGCTGGCGGTGGTGGTGCTGGCGCCGTTGATCGCGATCTGGCGCAACGTCGCGGCGCTCGCGATGCTCTACGCGGAGGTGAGCACCGCGGGGCAGGCGAATCGCGCCAAGCTGCGTCCGATGGTGGAGACGGGCATCAAGGTCGTGGCGGGGTTGGTGATTTTCGTGTGGCTCACGGCGGTGATGCCTGTGGGCGTGATGGGGCGCTGGGTGCCGTTGGTCGCGGTGTTGCTCGCGGTGGGCGTGGTGATCTTTGCGCGGCAGAAACTGGTTTATTGGCACAGCGTGCTCGAGTTGGAGCTACAGGATCGCATCGTGCAGAACGACGAGAAGTTCACGGGCACGACGGCACCGTGGCTCGCGCAGCACAGCGAGTGGCATCTGGGGCTCACGGAGTGCGTGTTGCCCGACCAGGCCAACGCGCGCGGGCTCACGCTGGGCGAGCTGGCGTTGCGCGCGAAGTTTGGCGTCGTGGTGGCCGGCATCGAGCGGCAGGGCGTGATGGTGGGAAATCCCACGCCGGAGACGGCGCTTTATCCGCGCGACAAGATCCTGTTGCTCGGCGACGCGAAGCAGACGGCGGCGGGCAAGGCCTTTCTGCTCGCCGTGGCGGGTGCGCATGCCGCCTCGAACTTCGACGAGGTGCGGATGGAGACATGCGAGTTGCCGCACGACAGCAAGCTGGCCGGTCGCACGCTCGCGGAGCTGGCGCCGACGCGGCATTGCGGCGTGCAGGTGGCGGGCATCAATCGCGGCGGCTTGCGCATTTTGAATCCGGGCGGCGACGAGAAGCTGTTGCCCAACGATGACGTGCTCGTGCTCGGCAGTCCGGACCAGATCGCGGCGTTCAAGGCGTGGGCGCGCGAGGGGACGGTGTGAGAATTGGCGTTGCTCGGCGTGGTGCGGGAGAGAAATTGGGTCGAAAGCGGATGACTCGCCTCGGCGAGTTCCGGTTGAAAGGTCCCCAACGATGAAAGCACTGACGATTCTTCTGACGCTGCACCTCTTCGTTTCCGGCGCGCTGGCGGGCACGGGTGCTGGCGCGCCGGTGAGCGGGCGGTTCTTCAACATGCCGGTTGCAGAGGTTCTGAAAGTGCATGGGCAATTGTCGGGAACGCCCATCGCCGTGCCAAAGGAACTGAAGGAACAGAAGGTGGGCCTCACCTTCGCCATCGACAAGAAGACCAAGGATGAAGCGCTGCGGCTGATTGAGCAGGTGTTGGCCGAACAGGCAGGCGTGGAGATCATCCGCGCGCCGGACGGAAATCTTGTCGCGCGCAGGATTGAGCCGCGGAAGTGATTTGGGGCGTTGGCGTTCGGCACCGCCGCCAAGGCACGCCCGCGGCGATGAGGCGAGAGATTGAGAATCGTGCTCGGTTGCGCGGGCCGAACGTCGCCGCCGGGACGGCGGCGACCACCTTATTTCGCGAACAAAAAAAGCGCGCCGGGGGGCGCGCTTGGAAATCGGGAGCCGTGGAGCGGGCTTAGTTGTTGCCCGGCTTGGCTTCGGTCTTCGCCGCGGGCTTCTTCTCGTCGCCCTCTTCGTCTTTCGAGGCCTTCTTGAATTCCTTCACGGACTGGCCGAGGCCCTTGGCGAGGGCGGGGAGTTTCGAACCGCCGAAGAGGAGCAGCAGGATCGCGAGAACCAGCAGCATCTCGGGCATGCCGAGGCCAAACAGTCCGGCGAGAGGGAGAGTGACGTGGGACATGGTGAGCGGAGGCTACTTTGGGAAGGAGGCGAGTAAAGGCGCAAACCTGCGCGTTTAATGTGAAGAGGGTGGCGGGAATCCACCGAGGAACGGCGGCAGAGCCGAAGACGACGGACGAGCAAACGGGTTACCGGCGCCGGGGCCGCCCTGCTTGATGAATTGCGGCGGGATTTGCGGCGGCTTCTTGAGCAGGTTCTGCGGATTGTCGATCTGCTCGGCGTCGAAGAAGCCGTGCAGCTGGCGAATGCGCGTCGGGTGGCGCATCTTGCGGAGAGCCTTGGCCTCGATCTGACGGATGCGCTCGCGGGTGACTTTGAATTGCTTGCCGACTTCCTCGAGCGTGCGGCTGTAGCCGTCGACGAGGCCGAAGCGCAGCGTGAGCACGCGGCGCTCGCGCTCGGTGAGCGAGTCGAGCACGTCCATGATCTTTTCGCGCAGGAGCGAGAAGGCGGTCATGTCGTAGGGATTCTCCGCGGACTTGTCTTCGATGAAGTCGCCGAAGCTCGTGTCGTCGCCGTCGCCGACGGGCGACTGGAGCGAGATGGGCTGTTGCGCCATCTTCATGATCTGCTGC
>JACRHT010000007.1 GCA_016217545.1 Opitutia bacterium
CAGAAGACGGCGGAGACCTTGAAGACCGCGCTCACCGACTTCATCACGATGCCGGGCGGCAACGGCAGCATCCCCCGCACCGAAGGCACGGGCGTTCCCACTTCCGGGGCCGCGGTCACCGGCGCCACCGACGCGGCCAAGGGCAACGGTGCTCGGCTCGATGCCGTTCTCCTCGCCGTCGGCAAGCTGGAGAAGCCCCTCAGCCTGCGGATGGGCACGCAGGTTTACACATCCACCGGCACCGGCAATGAAATGAGCTGGAGCCAGTCAGCCCAGGCGTTCGTCGTGACGCCCGACGCGGCTCCGCAACGGAACTGGTCCGGGGTGACACGCCTGGAGGCGCGTTCGTCCACTCCGGCCACCGCTCCGTCCGCCGCCCAGGGCGCGAATTTCCGGCTGCGGGACACGACCACCAACCTCGCGGCCAACCTCATCGTCGCGTATCTCGTCATCCCGAACGTGCCGGCGCGCGATGCCTACGAGCTCGCACTGGCGATGAACGCCCCGCAACTCGCCCCGGTCGAAGGTGCCGCCTGTGACGCCGGCATCGTCGCCTACGCGGCTCCCACCAACGGCGTGACCGATGTCTATGTCTACCTCGCCGACATCTGAGCGCACCGCGCTCCTGTGGGGCCGCCGGTGGTGGCTCGTCGGGCGGAACGAACCGCTCGAATTCCAAACGCTCGCGCACGCCGCGGAAATCCTCGCAGCACACGTCGGGCCGACGCGGTGCCTGCGCCTCGTGTATCAACCGGAATTCCTCGTGACCGTGCCGGTCGCTTGCCCGCGCGGGACGCGAGCCGCCCTCCAAGGAGCCCTCGGCTTCGACCACCCCGCCATCACCGATCCGGCCCATGCGTGGAGCCACGAACCCATCCTGGCGGCGGCGGACGGGCACGCCACGTTCCTCCATTACGAAAGCGAGCCGGGTCTGTTCGAGTTAGTCGAACGGCTGGCTGCGCACGGTGTCACCGTCACCTCCGCGTGGCCGCTGGCCACGTTCCTGCACGCGCTGCCAACCGAATGGTCGGACTCGGGTGCGGTCTGTGTGCTCGCTGTCACCGCCGGCCACGGAGTCGCCTACCATCATCCCGCCCACGACACCCGTGCCATCCCCCAATGGCACGGCAACGATGCTGCGGGGGAGGCGACCGAGTGGCTCCGCCGCGAAATAGCCGAACGACCCCGCGACCCCGCGTTGCTTGTCACGACCGAGGAACCCGCGGAGGAGCTTCCCGGCGTGCATTGTCTCGCACTGTCGGACGCCTTGGCGCTGCCCGTCGTTCTGCCACGCGCCCATCCTGCGCAGCTGTTGCCGGCCACCCCGCTTGTGACGCCGCAACGTGCGCTGGTCGCCGCCAGCATCCTGCTCCTTCTCACGGGCGGCTGGAGCGGCGCGGCGTATGCGCGCGAGTTCACCGCCTGGACGCAACAGCAGCGGACCGGCCGGCAGGAAAAGGCGGCGCTGCAGGCCGAGATCGAGCACTACCGCGTCAACGCGGCCGAAATCGTCGCATTGAAGACGCAGCTCGCCGGGCCGGGCTCGAGTCCGCCCGTTCCGGAATTGCTCGACGAGGTGTGCGCGGCGCTGCCGCTGCAGATCGCGCTCGACCGCGTGCGGGTCGCGCAGGGCCGGTTCGCCCTGAGCGGCCATGTCGCGCCGGGAGCGGACTGGGAAAAATGGCGAAGCCGACTCGGTAGCCGGCGCTGGACCGTGGAACCGGCGGTGCCGAACGCCGCGGGCGCCTTCACCCTGCAGGGGGCATTCACGCCATGAAGGGCCGCCGGATTTCCGTTCGCGCGTGGGCGTGCCTCGGGCTCAGCGGGCTTTTCGCCGGCCTGGGGCTCGCGCTGCCGCGCTTGCATCCGGTTCCCACCGGTCCCGATCCCGAACTGATCGCCCTGCGCGCGGAACGCGACGGCCTTGCGGGCCACGATGACATGGCGCTGGCCCGCCTGCGCGAGCAGGCGCAAGCCCATCCCGCCCCGGCCTGGTCGGCGGAGCAGTTCACCGCGCGGGTCGGAACGGGCTGGCGTGTCGAATGGCAGGAGGCGGAAGGCGCGACCCGCGCCGTCCGGCTGACCCGTTCCGTCCCGAGAATGGAGGCGTGGCCGGAATACCTCCGCTTCGTGAAAACATGGACCGCGCAGCCGGGCGTGATGCTCGAATCGCTCGACCTCGCGGCCCAAGGCACCGTCCACGCCCGGCGGCTCACCGGCTTTGCGGTCGGGCTCCGCGTCAAGCTGGCGGTCGGACCCGTTGGCGACGCCGAGCGGGCCGCCCCCAGCCGCGGCCCGCTCCCCGTCGCTGCGGCCGATGGCCCGGCCGAGTCCCGGAAGGTCGGGCCCGGCCCTGCGCTCCGCCGGCCCGCCGCCTCCGCCCAGCCTCCGGCCGGCGAGCCGGACTCCGCTTCGTTCCGGCCCGACCCTCCGGGTCCCAGGGCCGGGGCAACTCCAGAAAACACCAACCCACAGAAACAACCATGATCACCCTGAACCTCCAATTGCCGGAGCCCGTCGCGGCCGAGTTTTTCTCGGCGGCGGAGGAGCTGAACCGGCGATTCACCGGGGCCAACCCGAAGATCGAGGCGAAAGCCTTGATGGCCTTCGCGCTGGCCCGCCACGAGTGTGCGGACATTTGCGCGCAGTTCGACCTGGCCCTCCGCCTTGTGCAAGGGCCGGAAGAACCGCCGTTCAATCCCGTGCTTACTCAATCCTTTGGGCGGGAAGACCGCCCCGTGCCGACGCAGCCTGCACGCCAAGAGGCTGCCTAACTCCATATGCATATGGCCATCGACCAAAAACCCGACAAAGGACCCAAGGCGGAAACGCCGAAACCGCTCGTCTTCCGGGACAACCCGGAAGTGAAGAAACGCATCGACGCCTACAAGAAGGCGAACCCTGACGACGTCGTGTATTACACGCGACTCGTGAAGGAACACCCGGAACGCGCGATCGAGACGTTCCTCTACCACCGCGTGCAGAGGCACGAGAACGACATGAAGCTGATCGAAAAGCAGCTTCCGCACGCCAAGGCGTTCTACCAGAGCCAGACGCCGGAGGCGAGGACGCGGATCGACCGCGACATCGCGGACACGAATCCTTTCTACAAGGAAAAGGCTTTCGTGCAGGCGGTGTTCCGCGAAAAGGACCGGCAGACCCGCCGGGAGTTCACGCAGCCGGGCGTCGCCACGGCGCCGCAGCAGCCGCCGCCCGCGGCCGGAGCGAAGATCGCGGCCTGATGCCCGTCCCGCCCTCCACGAGGCAACACCTCGACGACCACCTGGGCCAGGCGGAGTTCGCGCTGAAAGTCACGGCGA
>JACRHT010000008.1 GCA_016217545.1 Opitutia bacterium
AACGCATCACGTCCACCTCCACGTTGCCGTTGCCGTCAACGACCACGTCTACGTCTACGTCTACGTCTACGATCACCCCCGGCTCGACGGATCCCCTCACGAACTTGGGGCGCGAAGTAGTACTAACGGGGCTTACGCCCCAGCCCGACGAGCATGTGAAGCTCGGCGTTGCGCGGGCGCGTCGCGAAACTGCAAGCGCGACGGACGGCTGCGGCTGCGGCAGGGTGCGCGGCTGGGGTTCGGGTTCGCGGCTGCGGTTCGGGTTCGGACTGCATCGATGCGCGAGCCACGAGCCGCAGCCGAGGACCGCATCCCCTGCCGCGCACGCTGCCGAGACCGCGAGCCTCGCGGCGCGGTCGGGCAGGATGCCAACGCCCGGCCCGGTGGAGCCCGGACCTGCGCCTGACGCGCACCCCGCGCGCCGAGGCTCGCGCCTCCGCACCTTCGGCGTTCTCGTGAGCTGACGGGCGCGAGCCTCGTCACGCGGGCTGCGCTGTTTGGGGCGAAGGCCCGGGCTCCACCGGGCCGGGAGGTCCTCATGCATCCTGCACGCTTCGCACACCACAGCCTCGATGCGTTCCACGTCATCCTCGAGGCGCTTAGCCTCGGCGACCTCATCGCACGGGCCTTGCCACGTGGGTACTCCAAGCTGGCCGACCAGCTCCGACGGGCGCTTCTCGGCGCCTACCTGCAGTTCACCGAGGGCGCTGCGCGCGAGGGCGCCGATCGTTCAGCTCGTCTCCGATGCGCCCGGGCCGAGGCCGGCGAGGCGGCGGCAGCGATCGAGGGCGCCGTCGTGCTCAACCTCGTCGGCGAGGGCAAGGCGGATGCGGTCATCGTCTTGCTCGATCGCTTCTGCGCCATGGTCACCCGGCTCGGAGGTCTCGGCTCCCGCTGACTGCTGAAGCGCGCCTCGCTGGCGCGCAGCCTCTTGCCCTCGGAAGAGAGAGCTCCGGCGTGGTGGTGAGGAATGTGGCGAAGCCACTCCTGCTGGACCGTCGATGCGGTCAATGTGGCCGTGAGAGGCCGGTCCTCGAGGGACAATCCAACGCCGGAGCCCACGATGAGCGTACCACCCAGCGTCGCCGAAATCCTGACCAAGCACGTGACCCTCGAGATCGAGGGGATCGATCGCATGTACCTCAACGCGTACGTCCCCGGCCTTCAATACGAAGGCGCCGCGGCGGCGTTCTTCCGTTACCACCGAGGTGATCTCGTGCCGTCCACCGTCACGATGGGAAAGATGACCACCGCCTTCGTGCGCCGCATCGAAGCCTTCGTTGCCGAGCACGACATCCCCGTCGTCCACTTCCGCAAGGGCGAGCGAAAGGACGACGTCGCCCGCGACCACCTCTCGAAGTTCGAAGCCGACGAGGGCGTTCTCTTCGTCGGCAAGGCGCAAGAGCGCGCCTCCGTCTTCCGCACCGAGAAGCGCCGTGACCGTCACGGTGTGACGTACCCGTGGATCGTCCGCGCCAGCGCGATGGTCAACGCCTACTACTTCTACTGCGTCGACCGCGACTTCGGCCCGTTCTTCCTCAAGTTCTGCTCATACTTCCCGTACAACGCGAAGCTCTGCATCAACGGTCACGAGTACCTCAAGCGCCAGCTCGACAGGCGCCGCATGAAGTACGAGCCGCTCGACAACGGCATCCTCTCGTGTCGCGATCCGAAGCGCGTTCAGCAGATCTGCGACGAGCTTACGAGCGATAAGATCGACGCCCTCTTTCGCAAGTGGCTCCGACGCCTGCCACATCCGTTCACGCGCGCAGACCGAGCCGCGGGATATCGCTACGACCTCTCGATCCTCCAGGCGGAGTTCTCGCTGACGCAGGTGATGGACCGGCCAGTCACCGGACGGCTCTTCTTCGAGAACGTCATCCGCGAAAACCTCGACATCGGCCGACCCGACCATGTGCAGATCATCTTTGGTCGTCGCGTGACGAAGCAGACGCCGGGCACGTTCCGCACGCGCGTCATCACCGAGGGCGTCACGCCCTCGCTCCACGTCGACTACAAGCGGACGCGCATCAAGCAGTACCACAAGGAGGGCCGTGCCCTTCGGACTGAGACGACGATCAACGACACGCGTGACTTCGGCATCGGCAAACGCCTCAAGAACCTCCCCCAGCTACGCAAGATCGGCTTCCAAGCCAACCGACGTCTGCTCGACGTCCAGCGAGCGACCCACGATTGCGCCGTCGGCGACGACGCCCTTCGCCGCATCGTTCAACCCGTCGTCGTCGACGGTCAACGCGCTCCCGCCTTGCGGTTCGGCGACACCCGCGCGCAAGCCCTCCTGCACGCGATCGTCATCTTCTCGCTGCTACCCCGCGGCTTCGCCAATCGCGATCTGCGCAAACACGTCGCACGCCTGCTCGGCATCGATCCGAGCGAGATCACGCCCGGCAGCATGACCTACGACCTTCGCCGCCTTCGCCTGCACGGGCTGATCGAGCGCCTCCCCAAGAGCCACCGCTACCGTCTCACGCCCTTCGGGCTCCGCGCCGGCCTCTTCCTCGTGAAGCTCCACGACCGGGCGCTCCGAACGGGTCTCGCCACGCTCGACCCGCACGCGCCCAACACGCCCCTCAAGCGATCCTTCGACGAGCTCGACCGAAACCTTCAGCGCTGGTACGACGACCATCGGATCGCCGCATGACGAAACTTGACCCGTTTGTGAAGGTCCCTGCGCCCAAGCAAGGCTAG
>JACRHT010000009.1 GCA_016217545.1 Opitutia bacterium
CGCAGGAGCGAGAAGGCGGTCATGTCGTAGGGATTCTCCGCGGACTTGTCTTCGATGAAGTCGCCGAAGCTCGTGTCGTCGCCGTCGCCGACGGGCGACTGGAGCGAGATGGGCTGTTGCGCCATCTTCATGATCTGCTGCACGCGCTCGACGGGCAGGTTCATCTCCTCGGCGACTTCCTCGGGCGTCGGCTCGTGGCCGAATTCCTGAAGGAGCTGCTTCTGGACCTGCATCACCTTGTTCAGCGTCTCGATCATGTGGACCGGGATGCGGATGGTGCGGGCTTGGTCGGCGATGGAGCGGGTGATGGCCTGGCGGATCCACCACGTGGCGTAGGTGGAGAACTTGTAGCCGCGGCGGTATTCGAATTTCTCGACCGCCTTCATGAGGCCCATGTTGCCCTCCTGAATCAGGTCGAGGAAGGAGAGGCCGCGGTTCGTGTATTTCTTCGCGATGGAGATCACGAGGCGAAGGTTGGCCTCCACCATCTCGGTCTTGGCTTGGTGCGCTTCGCGGATGTGCTTGCGACCGGTCTTGAGCGTTTCCATCAGCGCCGTGGGCGTGATTCGGAGTTCCTGCTCGAGTTCGCGGAGGCGGGCGTTGACGGCCTTCACGTCGATCGAGGCGTCCTTCTTCGACTTCGGGTGTTTGGCGCGCGCGAGGTCGTTGTTGGACTTCTCGATCTCCTCGATCTTCGGCGCGAACTCGATGAGGAAGTCCTCGAAGACCTTCAGCTTGAAGTAGAATTTGACGTAGTTCTGCTTGAGCACGTTGTCGCGCTTCTTGAAGCGGATCATCGCGTTCTTGCGGGCCTTCTCGTCGCGGGATTTCTGGGCGTCGGCCCAGGCTTCGGTGGCGGCGGCGTCGTTCTCGCGCGTGGACTGGACGAGTTTTTCGAGGCCCTTGAAGTAGGCGTCGCGGCTCTCGATCTTCTTGTCGATGACGAGGCGGTCGAAGCGCTCGGCGCGCTGGAGGAGTTTCTCACCGAGATCGGCGAGGTATTTGCCGACGGGGCCGATGGCGAAGAGCGCGGCTTGCGCGTTCATCTCCGCGGTCTCGATGCGCTTGGAAATCTCGACTTCCTGCTCGCGCGTCAGCAGCGGGACCTGGCCCATCTGCTTGAGATACATGCGGACCGGGTCGTCGAGGATGTCGTTGTTCGACGTGCGGGACTCTTCCTCTTCGGCCTCTTCCTGGCGCGCCTTGTAGCCTTCGACTTCCTGCGGATCGAGGATGTCGATCTCGAGGTTTTGGAGGACGGAGATGACGTTCTCGATGTCCTCGGGATTGTCGACGGACTCGGGCAGCGCCTCGTTGATGTCGGCGTAGGTGAGGTAGCCCTGCTCCTTCGAGAGTCGGATCAGGTAGCGGATCTTGTCGTTGAGATCGCCGGAGAGATTTTCGAGCGCCTTCTCCTTGAACTCCTTCGCGGCGTCGGCGACTTCGGCGAGTTGCGCGCTGGCCGGCTTTGCGGGCTCGGCGTGCGGCTTCTCGGCGTGTTTTTCCGCGTGCTTCTCCGCCGGATGCTTTTCCGGCGCGGCCTTCGCGGGAGCGTGCGCGTGCTTGGGCTCGTGGCCGTGTGCGGTCGGCTTGGCGGACGCTTCTTTGGCTTTGGTGGAAGGCTTGGCGGCGGGTTCGTGCTTGGTTTTGCGCGACATGGGCGAAAGGAAAGGGCTTGGTCTAAACGACGTGACAGTGAAGCAGTTGGGCGCGGGGGACAGCGTCAGGAAGCGAGAATGAGCTTCGGCGGATTTTGGAGCTGTCGAATGATATCAGCGCGTTGCTTCAAGAGTGAAAATAAGTGCGCGTCACCATTTGTGCCCTGAGAGGCTATTTCAAGTTCTATTTGCCTCAGCCGCGGCTCGAGGAAACGCCGGTGGAGCGCGCGCAGGCCTTCGTTGGCGAATTTCACGAGGTCCTCGTCACCCGGGCCCTCGAACATCAGCGTGGCGGCAAGTGACTTTTCCTCCTCTGTTTCAAGGAGTTGGTCGAGCGCTTCGCGTCCGGCCCAGCCGTTGTGCTGGGCTTCGGCGAGGACGCGATCGAGCAGACGGCCAGCGAGGGTCTCGGTGTCGATCCAATCGTGCGGCAACTGCTGCGAGAGGCCGAGCAGGAGCGGCTCGTGGTGCAGGCAAAGGTAGAGCAAGTGCTCCTCGGTGGGCTTGGAGTCGGAGATGGGCGAGGTGTTTGCGGGCGCGTCGGAGGCGCCGTTGCCATCGCGGTTTTGCGCGGCGGGCGCGGCGTAGCGGGCTTGGCTGGCTTGGCGGGCGACGAACGCACGCAAGTCGCGCTCGAGCGCCGCCGTCGGCAGGCGCAGGAGTTGCGCGACTTCGGAGACGAAGCCCGCGCGGGCGACCTCGCTCTCGGCCTGCGCGATGATCGCGAAAAGTTCCTGCGCGACGCGCGCCTTTTGCTCGGCGCCGGCCGCGCCGACGTTTGGCAACAAAGAGCGCACGGCGAACTCCATGGCACCGAGCGAATTTTTCCGCACCTCGTCGTAGGCGGCGAGGCCGCGCTCGAGAAACAGCAGATCGGGGTCGAGCTTCGACGCGCCGGCGAGCATGAGGAAGCGCGCCTCGAGTCCGGCCTTCAATGCGAGCGGCAGGAAGCGCAGCGCGGCCTTCTGTCCCGCGGCGTCGCTGTCGAAGAAACACTCCACCTGAGAGTGGTAGCGACGCATCAGCAGCAGCTGGCCGTCGGTGATCGACGTGCCTTGCGGTGCGACGGCGGTCTTCAAACCGACGCTCCAGCAGCGCAGCGCGTCGAGCTGGCCCTCGACCATCACGAACGGATGTCCGTCGCCGACGGCGGTGCGCGCGCGGTCGAGGTTGAAGAGCAAATTGCTCTTCGTGAAGATCGGCGTCTCGGGCGAGTTGACGTATTTCGCCTCGTGCGAGGCGTCGTCCTTCGGCGTGAGTTCGAGCTGGCGTGCGGTGAACGCGACGACGCGACCTTGATGATCGCGGATCGGAATCATCAAGCGCCCGCGGAAACGCGGCCGCATCGTCGCCGACGTCACGGGCATGCCGTCGCGCACGAAGAAGAGGCCGCATTGCCGCAGCGACTCGTCGGAGAAACGGCGCTTGATCAACGCCTCCGCCAGCCCGCGATCCTCGACTGGCGCGAAGCCGATCTTGAACTCGTCGGCGAGCTCGGGCGCGAATTTCCGGCTCTTCGTCCAGTAGTCGCGAGTCCAGGCGCCGTGCGCGTTCTGCGCGAGAAAGGCCTGGTGGTAGAAATCCGCCGCGACGTCGTGCAGGTCGAAGATTTCCTGGCGCAGCGAGCGCTCCTCGCGCGTCGGGCCGCCGCTGCCGGCCTCGTATTCGAGTTCGACGCCGAAGCGTTTCGCGAGCGTCTCGGCAGCCTCGGTGAATTGCAGGCCCTCGGTCTCCATGACGAACGAGAGGATGTCGCCCGCCTTGCCGCAGCCGAAGCACTTGTAGAAGCCCTTGTCGGTCGTGACGTGGAACGACGGCGTCTTTTCCGAGTGGAACGGGCAAAGTCCCTTGAAGCGATTCCCGCCCGCCTTCCGCAACGCCACCGTGCGCGCCACGACGTCGTGGATGTTCACGCGGAGCTTCAGGTCGCGCAGGCTGCTGGCTTTGATGACGGGCACGCGGAGACAGCACTAGACCCGCACGGCGAGGCGCGCCGAGGAAATTCTGCGCCCGGGTTGACGAAGGAGAGGCGAGGGCGGTCCCGCGATTCGCCACATTCGT
Organism: Opitutia bacterium; assembly: GCA_016217545.1. Taxonomy (NCBI): domain Bacteria; kingdom Pseudomonadati; phylum Verrucomicrobiota; class Opitutia; species Opitutia bacterium. The sequence goes on from JACRHT010000009.1 coordinate 3,720, forward strand.
CCCGCCGGAGACTCGGGTGCCACGCGCGGATTGCGACAGAGATTAAACTTTTCCGCGCCGGGGCGGTCTGTCAACGTGCGCCGCCCTTGCAACGGGGCGGTGCCACCCACCGTCTCACACTTACTTCATGACCTTGCTCTCCGCTCGCGGCCTCCGGCTGCTCTCGCTCTCCCTCGCTCTCGTCGGCGTCCTCGCGCGCGCCCAAAAATCCGAGCCCGCGGCCGCGCCGACCTCTGCTCCCGCGCCGGTCAAGCCCGCCGGCGCGCCGGAGGTGCCGGTGTGGGAAGCGAAGTTGCCGGACTTCAGTGAGGCCGCCTACCGCTACGCGGTCGAACAGGTGCTGCAGAAGGTCGAACAGACGAACGGGCATCCGATTCGCCCGGGCAAGAAGAACAAGGTCGGCCTGAAGATCTACGCTGACTCCGGTCCGGGCCTCGCGACGCCTTTCCCGCTCGTGCGCGCCGTGATCGAGTCGCTCGAGAAGCGCGGCTACCAGCGCGAAAACATCTTCCTCGTCGGCCTCAACCCGCTGCGCCTGCGCCTGACCGGTTTCCTGCCGTCGTTCGCGACCGGCGTGTCGCCGTTCCCGGGCCATCAGGTATTCGTGCTCGAGTCCGGCAAGTTCTACGATCCGGCTTGGTTCTACGACAGCCCGCTTCCGGCGCGCTTCGATCCGGTGACGAACGAGCGCGCGGTGGAGCAGGCCGCGGGCGGCAAGAACTCGTCGACGCTGGAGGAGGATCGCAAGAGCTTCCTCGCCACGCCGCTGTTCCTCGATGCGGATTTCTGGATCAACCTGCCGGTCTACACCGACCATCCCGTGCTCGGCGTGAACGGCGCGCTGGTGAACGCCACGCTGTGGAACGCCTCGAATACGTTCCGCTTCTTCAAGAGCCCCGCGACCGCGCCCGCGGCCGTGGCCGAGATGGCGGCGATCCCCGAGTTGCGCGAGGGCTGGGCGCTCACGCTCGTGAGCCTGCAGCTCTACCAGTTCATCGGCGGCCCGTATTTCAACTCCCTATACACGCTCTCGGAGCCGAAGCTCTGGGCCAGCGCCGACCCGGTGCTGCTCGACTCGCTCATGCTCGACAAGATGAACGCCGCGCGCAAACGCACAGGCTTCCCGCCGATCGACGAGGATCAGACGCGCATGCTCGACTTCGCCGTCCAGTTGGGTGTCGGCCATCGCAAGATCGACGGCGAAATCATCCGCCCGCTCGTCCAATAAGCCGCGGCGGGCGCCGCTACTTCGTGGTGATTTCCGCGGGCACTTCGCGGACGAGCAACTTGTAGTCGACCGCGGGGTCCGGCGTTACCATCGGCATTCGCGGTGGCACGAAAACTCCTTTTGCGATCGGCATGGGGGCGAGGCGCAGGACGTCCTTTTTCGGCGCGATGTGCATCGCGGGAAACTCGCCATCGCCCTGGGGCGTGATCGGTTTCGGATCGGGCAGAATCCACGGACGCGGGCTGGGGCGCCGCGGCGCCCGCGACGACGGTGCTTCGATCGTGATCGGCCCGAGTTCCGCGGCGCCGGACGAGAGGTCCGGCCGGAGCCGCCCATTCGGCAGGCGGAGGCGCAGATCGGGCGCCAAGATCGGATCGAGGACCTGATGTTCCTTGGTCGGATCGGGTGTGTAGCGCGCTTCCGCGGAGGCGCAGGTCGCGAGCAAGGCGACGGCGGTCAGGGCGATTTTCATGGGGTGGGAGAGGAGCGGCCCGCTCCCGCAATGACAGGCGCGGCGCGCGGCGGTTCAAAACAATTAATGGCCCGCCGCAGCGCCGCTACGGTCGCGCGCGAACTGTGTCCGGCCGGGACTTTCCCCTTGAACCTGACGCGCGTCCGGCAACGCTAACGCGCCGATGTCTTCCGCCGCCTACCTGCCGATTCTCGTCCAAGTGACGCTCGCCGCCGTCATCACCGGCGGCGTCGTGGCCGCCAGCCATCTCTTCGGCCAGCGCTTCAAGAAAAACGCCATCAAGGACTCGGCCTACGAGTGCGGCATCCGCTCCGAGGGCAGCACGCACACGCGTTTCTCGGTGAAGTTCTACGTCACCGCGATGCTCTTCATCCTTTTCGACATCGAGGTGGTGTTCCTCATTCCGTGGTCGTTCGTCTATCGCGATTTTCTCGCCAACCACATCGCGATTCTCGCGCCGATGCTGTTCTTCCTCGGCGTGCTCGTGCTCGGCCTTTTCTACGAAGTGCGCAAGGGCGCGCTTGAGTGGGAGAAGTGAGGCAAGTCCAGAGTTGAGAGCTGAGTGCTGAGACTTGAGAGTCACTCAGCCTCAATCGTTCCGCTGGTCGCCTCTCGACTCTCCACCCTCAACTCTCCGCTCTCAACTGTAGCAGCTCATGCGGCTAGACAAATACATCACTCGCAGTCGCGTCGTCGACCTCGCCAGCGCCGACATGGAGGGTGCGCTGGAGGAGTTACTCAACCTCACGGTCGACCGCTTTCCGGATCTCGACAAGGGCGCGCTGCTGAAAGGCCTGCTGCGCCGCGAGAACACGATGACGACCTACCTCGGTCTCGGCGTCGCGCTGCCGCACGTGCGCGCGAAGATGGGCCGCCGTTACGTCATCGCGATCGGCCGCAGTCATTATGGCATCCGCTACGACGGCGCCATCGAGAGCGAGCCGGTGCGGCTCGTGATCATGCTCATCGCCGACGAGCGCGCGCGCGATTACCTGCAGGTGCTCGCCTCGCTCGCGCGGTTGCTGAAGGAACAGGATTTCGTCGATAGCCTCGTCAACGCGCCCGACCTCGACACGGTCTACGAGCGTCTCTTCGCCGGCTTCGGCGGCATCTCGGAAAAACGCGTCCAGACCTCGTCCAATCGCGTCAGCCACATCGTGCTCAAGGAGGCGGAGAAGATCGCCCGCAGCACCGGCTGCAAGGCGCTCATGATTTTCGGCGACACGTTCACCGGCAGCTTCGAGACGCCGAAGTGGGCGAGTTCGCTGAAGACCTACCTCGTCACGCGCAATCTCGTCGACGGCGAGGATCATCCCGCGCGCTACAACGAGACGATCCAGGTTCGCTCGTTCTCGAACCAGCGGCTCGCGCAACTGCGCAGCGCCGTGCTCGTCGGCCTGACGCGCGGCACGATCACGTTTTCGGACCGCCTGTGTTGCGTCGGCGGCATGGCCGGTTCGAACCAGTTCGACACGGTCGTCGTCGTGGACGTGGAAAAAGAGTTTCAGACGCTGCTCTCCGGCCACGCAGACCTCTTGCCGGAGGACGTGAAGCCCGAAGTGCTCGAGCGCGTGATCGGTGTGGCCATGGAGCTCGCCGTTGAGGGCCGCGAAGGCCGCCCGGTGGGTTGCCTGTTCGTTGTCGGCGACAGCGCGAAGGTCGAGAAGGCTTCGAAGCCGCTCGTGCTGAATCCGTTCTATGGCTACCGCGAGGAGGACCGGAACATCCTGAATCCGTTCATGGACGAGACGATCAAGGAGTTCTCGTCGGTCGACGGCGCGTTCATCATTCGCGGCGACGGCGTCGTCGAAACCGCCGGTTCGCTGCTCCAAGCCGCCGATTTCAACCACTCGCTGCCCAGCGGCCTCGGCTCCCGCCACGCGGCTGCCGCGGCGATCTCGGTCGCGGCGGATTGCATTTCCATCGTGGTTTCGTCGAGCACCGGCCAGGTGACGCTCTTCCGTCGCGGCGTGATGATGCCGTTGACGGAGAAGAAGGTAACCGCCTGAGCGGGTGAGGGTAGGGTGCCGCTGACCCGGCAGTCTTGGCCTCTCCACCGAAGCACTCTGCGACGGAAGAAGTTTTCTGTTGCACGCTGCCGGGCCGGGGCTTTGCTCTCGTCCCTTCCAACCTATTTAAGTCATGCAAGAAACCGTCATCCTGGAGTGCACTGAGGCCCGCAAAGAGGGCAAACCCGTCTCGCGCTACCTCACCAAGCGCAACAAGAAGACCGTGACCGAGCGCATCGAGAAGAAGAAGTATAACCCGCACCTCAAGCGCCACACGCTCCACAAGGAGATCAAGTAAGTCTTCCGCCCGCACCCGCTCATCGAGGTGCCCGCAAATTTCAAAGGCCGGTCTCGCGACCGGCCTTTTGCTTGTCTGCTTACTTCTTCGCCGCGACCGGGGCGGGCACGGGATTGCCCGAGCCTTGCGCGGCGAGCTGCGCGCGGCGGTTCGCGCGCCACGCGTCGCGGTGCTTGCGGATCCAATCCAGCAGCGCGCGCTCGAAACCGATGTCGTAGCCGAGCCGCTCCGACTCGAGCCACTTGTGTTTCAGGATCTCCTCCCGCTCGGCGAGGAACTCCTGGTAGAGGCTCGACTGCTTGACGAACTCCTTGCTGCCTTTGCTGGCACTGATCGGGGTGGGCGTCATGGCAGTCGCGCAGGTCACCGGCGGCAAATCGGCTGCAGGGCGCAGCGAACGACTGGTTGCGAGAGGACCTTCATTGGCGGGTAACGTAGATTTCGGGGCCAGCGCGTGTCAACCGGCTAGACCTTCAATTTCGCGAGCATTGTTTCCGCGATCGAGCGGAAGACGCGGGCCGGTTTACTGTCCGGCTGATTAACCACCACCGGCAGGCCGCAGTCGCCACCGGCGCGGATCTCGGGATAGAGCGGGACTTGGCCCAGGAGCACTGTTCCGAGCGATTCAGCCGTCTCCGCTCCGCCGCCTTCGCCGAACAACGCCTGACGCTGACCGTTCGCGTCTTCGAACCAGCTCATGTTTTCCGCCACGCCGAGCAGCGGGACGTTCACCTTCTGAAACATCAGGCCGCCCTTGCGCGCCACGTTCGTCGCCGCCGTTTGCGGCGTCGTGACGAGCACCGCGCCGTCCAGCGGCAGCGTCTGCACGAGCGAGAGTTGCGCGTCGCCCGTGCCGGGCGGCAGGTCGACGAGCAGCACGTCGAGCTCGCCCCATTTCACGTTTTGCACGAATTGCTGGATGGTCTTCATCACCATCGGCCCGCGCCAGACGACCGGCGTGTTGTCGTCCACGAGGAAACCCATCGACATCACCTTCACGCCGTGGCGCTCGAGTGGCACCAGCGACTCGCCGTCGATCTCCGGCCGGCCCTCGATGCCCATCATCAGCGGCACGCTCGGGCCGTAGATGTCGCAATCCATCAAGCCCACGCGGCCTTCGCGTCCGCGCTCCGTCAAAACTTGCGCGAGCGCGCACGCGAGGTTCACCGCGAACGTCGACTTGCCCACGCCGCCCTTGCCCGAGGCGATCGCCACCGAGCGCTTGATGCCAGTCGGCGCCGCGCCGCCGCCAAGGTTGGCCTGGCCGGGCTTCGGCGGCGCCTTCGCGGCGGAGACCGCGAGCTCGACGATCACGTCCGTCACGCCCGGCTGCGCCTTGAGGCACTTTTCGATCTCCTGCTTCAGCATCGTCGGCACCTTCGGGTCCGAGGTCGTGATCGCGACCGAGACCTTGGCCGTGCCGGCGTCGAACGCCGCCCCGCGCACCAGTCCGAACGACACGATGTCGCGGCTGAAGCCGGGATATTTCACTTGCTTGAGCGCTTCCTTGATCGAGTCGGAGTTCACGGGAAATGGTGACGATGAAATGGCTTGGAAAACAGAGGGAGTTGAAGTTGTTCCTAAAGGGTCGGGAGTAAAATCAAAACCCGTCCGCTCGCTCACCATTAAAGCCTGTCCCCTTCTCATGCAGAAAACTTTCGCTCTCCTCCTCGGTCTCGCGCTCGCCGCCCCGGTCTTCGCGCAGCCGATCAACATTGGTTCGATCGACGTCGCGGCCGACACCTCCGCCTTCGCCGTCTCGATCAGCTCCAACACCGCCGAGCTGCAGAACCTCGCGCTGCAGGCCTTCAATTCCCACGGCAAGTTCCGCCTCGTGCAGAGCGGCGGCGCCTTCGCGATCCGCTTCGACAGCGCCGGCGCCAATCAGGTCACCGTCACCGTCTCGCAGCGCGGCAGCGCGATCTTCACGCAGACCGTCGCGGGCTCCAGCACGCGCAACGCCCTCCTCAAGGCCGCCGATGCCGCCGTCACCAAGACCACGGGCCTGCCCGGCATCTTCGCGGGCAAACTCGCCTTCGTCACCGACCGCGGTGGCCAGCAAACGATCATGACGAGCGACCTCTTCTTCGGCGACGTCCTGAGCCATCCCGTGCAAGGCAAGAACATCATCGGACCGCGTTGGTCGCCCGACGGCAGCCGCATCATCTTCACGAGCTATCGCACCGGATTTCCTGACATCTACCTGCTGAATCTCCGCACTCGTTCGCTCGACACGCTCGTCAGTTTCAAGGGCACGAACAGCGGCGGCCGCTTCTCGCCCAACGGCGATCGCCTCGCCATGGTGCTCTCCGGCGAAGGCAATCCCGAGATCTACGTCGGCAACGCGCAGGGTCGCCAGATCAAGCGCCTCACCAACAACCAATCCGTCGAAGCCTCACCCGCGTGGTCGCCCGACGGCGGTCGCCTCGTGTTCACCTCGGACGCCGCGGGCGGCCCGCAGCTTTTCGTGATGAGCGCCGCCGGCGGCCAGATGACGCGCCTCGCGACCAATATCTCGCGTTATTGCGCCGAGCCCGATTGGAGCCGCGCCGACCCGAACAAGATCGTTTTCACCGCCGGCATCGGCAAAGGCTACCAGATCGCCTTGTTCGACTACGCCGCGCGCACCGCGAAGCAGGTCTCCAAGGCGCCCTACGACGCCGTCGAGCCCGTCTGGTGCGCCGACGGCCGCCACGTCGTGTGCACGTTCCGCACTGCGACGAATCGCGCGCTGTTCCTCCTCGACACCGAAACCGGCAAAGCCACGCGCCTCAGCCCGAGCGCCGCCGGCAACGCCTGGGGCGCCGCCTACCTCGCGCCGTGATTCCATGAGAGGCCGAGGCGTCCCTCCGCAAGCGAATCGCGCGGCAGCGCGGGCAGGGCGCGCGCTCCGAGCGCGCCGTTTGGCCGCTCGCCCCCAGTCACGCCTGTGAGATTCCTCTTCATCGGCGACATCGTTGGCCGCCCGGGACGCGACGTCGTCGCCGCGCTCGTGCCCAAGCTGCGCGCCGAGCGGGGACTCGATTTCGTCATCGCCAACGCGGAGAACTGCGCCGCCGGCGCCGGCATCAACGGCCCGCTCGCGAAGGGCCTGCTCGAAGCCGGTTGCGACGCGCTCACGCTCGGCGATCACGTCTGGGACCAGAAAGGGTGGGAGAGCGAGATCGCCGGCTTCGATCGCGTCTGCCGTCCCGCGAACCTGCCCGCCGCGTGCCCCGGACGCACGCATCTCGTCCTCGAGAAAAACGGCTTTCGCCTGCTCGTCTTCACCGTGCTCGGCCGGAATTTCATGGGCCCGAAAGTCGATTGCCCGTTCGACACCGCGGAGAAGTTGCTCACGGAAAATGCCGGCAAGTGCGACGGTGCGCTGGTCGAAATCCACGCCGAAGCCACGTCCGAAAAGCAGGCGATGGGCTGGTTTCTCGATGGTCGCGCGACCGCCGTGCTCGGCACGCACACCCACGTCGCGACGTCGGACTGCTCGCTGCTGAAAAACCAGACCGCGTTCCAGTGCGATGTCGGCATGACCGGTCCGCACGACTCCGTGCTCGGCCGCGACACCGCCGCCGTCATTGCGCGCTTCCGCGACGGCATGCCGCGGCGCTTCGACGTCGCGAGCGGCGACGTGCGCCTCTCCGGCACGATCGTCGAGTTCAACGCCGCCGGCCGCGCCGAGAAGATCGAGTGGCTCACCCTTCCCGCATGAAGTTTCATCAACCCGCCGCGGACACCTACATCCCGGACGGCGCTCCCGTCGCCGCCGCGCTCGCGCGCACGACGCACCTGTGCCTCGCCGCGCACCAGGATGACATCGAGATCATGGCGCACAGCGCCATCGCCGCGTGCTACGGGCGCGCCGATGCGGGTTTCACCGGCGTCGTCGTCACCGATGGCGGCGGCTGCCCGCGCGCAGGCCGCTTCGCGACGATGACCGACGACGGGATGAAGCTCGTGCGCCGCGACGAACAACGCCGCGCCGCCGATCTCGGCCGTTACGCCGCGCAAATCCAGCTCGCGCACCCGAGCGGCGTCGTGAAGGACGCGAAAACCTCCGTCGTGGTGGACGACATCGCCGCGCTGCTCGCGACCATGTCGCCGCGCGTCGTCTACCTGCACAATCCCGCCGACAAGCACGACACGCACATCGCCGTTTTCCTCCGCTGCCTCGCCGCGCTGCGCGCGTTACCCGCCGAGAGACGCCCGCAGCAGGTCCTCGGCTGCGAAGTCTGGCGCAATCTCGATTGGCTCCTCGACGCCGACAAGACCGTCCTCGACGACTCCGCGCTGCCCGACGTCGCCGCGCAGCTCATTGGCGCGTTCGAGTCGCAGGTCGCCGGCGGCAAGCGCTACGACCTCGCCATCGCCGGCCGCCGCCTGGCCAACGCGACCTTCTTCACCTCGCACGCGACCGACAAAGCCAACGCGCTCACGTGGGCGATGGATCTCACGCCGCTCGTGCGCGATCCGCAGCTCAGCGTCGAGGCGTTCACGCTCGGCTACATCGATCGCCTGCGCGCCGACGTCGCCGCGCGCCTCAAGAAGTTCGCCTGAGTTCGCCCGCGGCCTCCGGGAGCGGGTTTCCCTCTTGTCTTCAAGTTGGAGGGCCGAGCTCGGGCGAGGGCGATGGCATCGCGAGTGATGCTTAACCGCCTCGCCGGCGCTCGGCCCTCCAAGGGAGCCGCGTGACGGGCTTTTTTCGTGTCTTTCGTGTCTTTCGTGGTTCTCTCCGGCCATGGTCAAAAGCACCGGCACCTACATCGGCGGGCTGAATTGCCAGCTCACGCACGGCCCGTCCGGCCAGATGATCGACACCGACGCGCCGAAGGACAACCACGGTCGCGGCGCGGCGTTTTCGCCCACGGACCTGTTCTGCGCCTCGCTCGGTTCGTGCATGGTCACGACCATGGCCATCGCCGCGAAAAATCGCCTCGGCCTCGACATCCCCGGAGTGAAGTGGGAAGTCACCAAGGAAATGTCGACCGACGCCCCGCGCCGCATCGTGCGCATCGCGACGCAAGTTTGGATGCCTTTCCCGAAGATGAAGGACCCTGAAGGCATCCTCGAACGCGCCGCGCTCGCGTGCCCGGTGAAGAAGAGCCTCGCGCCCGAAGTCGACACGCCCGTCGTCTTCCACTGGCCCGAGTGACGAGCGCTCGCGCGGCGTCGAAGCCCGGCGCGCGCCGCCTTGCATTCTCCGCCGGCGATGCCGCTTCCGGTAACCTAATAGGTTACTCGCCTCGCACTCGCCCAAAGACTGTTCAGAGGAGAACGCATGTGGCCCGGTAACCTATTAGGTTACCCGACGGCTGGCTCCGGCGCCCCGCCGACCGGGGCGACACGTTAGCGGCTTAGCTCGTAGCTGCCGTTGAAGATCAGCTCCACGTCGTCGACATGGATGCGGACCTTGATCTTGCCGGCGTGGTCGTTCGCGGGCTGCGCGCGGCCGGTGACTTTGCGGGGCTTCTTCTTGTGGTTCTGCGCGTCGCCCGTGAACTCCACCGTCTCGCCTTTCGCGAGTCGCGCGAGGTCGGCGTCCGTCACGGTGATCGTGATCTCGCCGTGCTCGCTCCACGGAAACCACGGGAAAACCTTTGCGTTGTAAGTCGTGCTCCACCGGTCGCCGCTGCGTTCGAACGTGCCCGTCGTGAGCGTCACGCTGCCGACGTAGATCGACGTCTTCATCGCCGGCACCGTGGCGCGCTTGAACGCCGCCTCCGCCGCGCGCGCGGGGAGCGTGGCGAACAGGCAGGCGAGGAGCACCGCGGCGAAACGCATGCCAGCAAGATGCCCCGCCGATTCGCTCCGGCAAACTCCAAGTGTCCGCGCTCGACGCGACCCAAAATCTCGTTGCCACGCCCGGCGGCGGGACGTTGCTTCGCTCTCCTATGGCAAAGAAAGCCCAAGCCACGTGGGGCGGACGGTTCTCGGCGGGTCCCGCCGAGCTGATGCTCAAGTTCAGCGAGTCGGTCTCCTTCGACTCGCGCCTCGCGCCGTTCGACATCCAGGGCAGCAAGGGCCACAGCGCCATGCTCGCGCACGTCGGCATCATCACCGCCAAGGAGCGCGACGCCATCCACGCCGGCCTCGACGCGATCCTCGCCGAGATCCACGCCGGCAAGTTCACGTGGAGCACGCAGCTCGAGGACGTGCACATGAACATCGAGCAAGCGCTCACCAAGCGCGAGCCCGCCGCCGCCAAGCTCCACACCGCGCGCAGCCGCAACGATCAGGTCGCGACCGACATGCGCCTCTACTTCAAGGCGGCCTGCACGGACATCATCCAGCGCATCGACGCCGCGCAGCGCGCCATCCTCGCCGTCGCCGAGGCGAATCCCGACGTGCTCATTCCCGGCTACACGCACCTGCAGCGCGCGCAGCCGGTGTTCGTCGCGCACCATCTCCTCGCTTACCTCGAAATGCTCCAGCGCGACGCGGAGCGTTTCGTCGTCGTGCAGGACCATGCCAACTGGTGCCCGCTCGGCTCCGGTGCCATCGCCGGCACCACGCTCCCGATCGACCGCGAGTTTACCGCAAAGCAACTCGGCTTCATCGACGATGCGGGCCGCCCGCGCGTCACGCAGAACAGCATGGACGCCGTCAGCGATCGCGACCTCTACATCGAGTTCGCCTCCGCGTGCGCGCTCGTCGGCGTGCATCTCTCGCGCATGGCCGAGGACCTGATTTTGTGGATGAGCGCCGAGTTCAAGTTCGTCGATTTGCCCGACGCCTTCTGCACTGGCTCGAGCCTGATGCCGCAGAAGAAGAATCCCGACTCGATGGAACTCATCCGCGGCAAGTCGGCGCGTCTCCAAGGCAACCTCCACACGCTGCTCACGCTCACGAAGGGCCTGCCGCTCACCTACAATCGCGACTTGCAGGAGGACAAACCGCCGGTCTTCGACAGCCACGACCAGACCGTGATCTGCCTCGAGGTGCTCGCGGGCACCTTCGCCGGGATGACTTTCAACCAAGAGCGCTGCGCCACCGCGGTTGCCGACCCTGCGTTGCTTGCGACTGATCTGGCCGACTACCTCGTGCGCGCCGGCGTGGCCTTCCGCGAGGCGCATCACGCGGTTGGCGCGGTCGTGAAGCTCGCCGAGAAAAAAGGCGTGCCGCTCGACCGCCTCACCAACGACGAGGTCGCCTCCGTGCATCCGAAGTTCGGTCCGGATTGGTCCGACTCGTTCGTCCTCGCGAAGGCGATGGCGCGCCGCACCGGCACCGGCATGCCCGGGCCCGCGCAGGTGAAGCGCCAGATCACGCGCTGGAAAAAACTGCTCGGCTGACGCCGCGCGTCGCCGTTCCGTTCATGCCTCGCATTCGCGTCCTCTCCGATCGCGTCGCCAACCAGATCGCGGCGGGCGAGGTCATCGAGCGGCCGGCGGCGGTGATCAAGGAAGTCGTCGAGAACTCCCTCGACGCCGGCGCCACGCGCATCGAGGTCGAGTTTCGCCACGGCGGACGCAGCTACATGCGCATCGAGGACAACGGCTGCGGCATGTCGAAAGACGACGCGCTGCTCTGCCTCGAGCGCCACGCGACGAGCAAGATCGTCGAGACGGCGGACCTCGACACGCTGCACTCGTTCGGCTTCCGCGGCGAAGCGCTGCCGTCGATCGCGAGCGTGTCGAAGTTCGAACTGCAAACGCGTCCGGCGGATGCGGCTGCCGGCACAGAGGTGCTCGTGAATGGCGGCAAGCTCGTGCACGTGCGCGAGTGCGGCGTCGCGCCCGGCACGCGCATCACGGTCACACACCTTTTCAATTCGGTGCCGGCGCGGCGGAAGTTCCTCAAGAGCGACGCCACCGAGTCCGCGCATATCATCCAGACCGTGCGGCTCTACGCGCTCTCGTGCCCGCAGACGGCGTTCACGCTGATCGAGGACGGGCGCGTGTTGTTCCAGTCGCCGGCTTGCACGACGCTCGAGGAGCGCGTGGCGGAGATTTTCGGCCGGCAGTTCACGACCGATTCGCTCGCGGTCGACGCGACCGACAACGGCCTGCGACTCACCGGCCTCATCGGCAAACCCGGCGTCTCCCGCGCCGCGCGGCACGAGATGATCACGTTCGTGAATCACCGGCCCGTCGATAGCCGCACGCTCAACTACGCATTGATCGAGTCCTACACGACCTCGCTGCCGAAGGGCCGCTATCCGGTCGCGGTGCTGTTCCTCGAGATGAATCCCGCGGTCGTTGACGTGAACGTTCATCCCGCGAAGCGCGAGGTGCGTTTCCGCAGCGAGGGCGAGGTGAGGGGCTTCGTCATTCGCACCGTGCTGCAGCGGCTGCGCGAATTCGGAATGGGAACGCCCGTCGTGGAGACCACGAGCCCGGAAACCGCGGCGCGCACCGCCGAGCGCCTCGCCGAGTGGCAGCGTGTGAGCACATTCGCGCCGACGCCGCCATCGCCCGTGACGCCGCCGGTCGTTGCGCCGGCGGCGCGCTCCGAGCAAGAGCGACCGGAGGCCGCGGGCCACCTTGCTCCGCTGCCGTCGGCGGTGACGTCGGGCATTCCACCGTCCGCGCCCAGCGCGGCTCACCGCGCGCTGCCATCGCGTCTCATTGGCTGGCGTTTCCTCGGCACGGCGCACGGCGATTTCGCGCTGTTCGAGTCGCCGGCGGGCGTCGTGGTCGTCGATCGCCGCGCGGCGCACGAGCGCGTCTGGTTCGAGCGGTTGCAGGCGCAATTCGCCGATGGTCGCGTCGAGAGCCAGCGCCTGCTTTTCGCGGTGCCGGTGGAGCTCGATCCGGTGGCCAGTGCGATGCTCATCGACAAGTTGAAGTGGCTCACGCGCCACGGCCTCGAGGTCGCGGAGTTTGGCCGTAATTTTTTCCGCATCGAGTCGGTGCCGACGTGGCTCGAGCCGGAGGGCGCGGAGCGTTTCCTGCGCGACGTGCTTGCACTGATGCGCGAGGGGCGGATCGACGAGCGCAACGCCCGGCTGGCCGACGACGAGTTCGCCCGCCTCGCCGCGCAGAAGGCCGTGCGCCTGCCCGAGACGATCGTGGAGGCGGACGCGCTGGCACTCGTGGCGCAGCTTTTCGCCTGTGTGCAGCCGCACACGAGCCCGGGCGGCCGGCCGACGCACTTCGAGCTGAGTCGCGGCGAACTGGCGCGACGTTTTCAGCGTTGAGTAACGCAGGCTTCCAGCCTGCTCCGATCAACCCATGAGGCAGGCGGGAAGCCTGCGCTGCGCCTGAGACGGTTTCCGTGCCCCATTCTAGGTCATGGCCCCGCCCCCCCGGCCCGGAATTTTCTTAGGCTTCGCGGAAAAATCCGGTCTGACACACGGGGAGCAGGAATCGCGCCTTGCGCCGGCTGCCGCTTCGGCTGTTGGATGCGCCCGCCATGTCCGCGCCTTCCACCGCCAAATCGAAGTCCAAGTCCGTCCGAAAATCCCTCAGCCCGGAGGCGGCGAATTTGCAGCGCTCCATCCTGCATTACCTCAAATACAAGATGGGCCGCGACGTCGAATCGGCCACGCGCCGCGATTGGTGGATCGCCACGGCGACCGCGATCCGCGACCGCATGATCGAGCGCGGCCTCGACACCTACAAGGCGCACCGCGTCGGCAACGTCCGGCGCGTCTACTATCTCTCGCTCGAATACCTCATCGGCCGCCTGATGCTGAACAACCTCATCAATCTCGGCCTGCTCGACGCGACTGTCGAGGCGCTCTCCGATGTGGGTCAGGACTTCGAGGTCATCCGCGCCCAGGAAGAGGACATGGGCCTCGGCAACGGCGGCCTCGGCCGTCTCGCCGCGTGCTATCTCGACTCGATGTCGACGATGGACCTGCCGGCGGTCGGCTACGGCATCCACTACGAGTTCGGCCTGTTTCGCCAGGAATTCGTCAACGGCCACCAGGTCGAGCATCCGGACAACTGGCTCATCTACGGCGCGCCGTGGGAGCTCGTGCGGCCGGAGTTCACGCAACCCGTGCGCCTCTTCGGCCGTTGCGAGCAGATCTTCGACGATCGCGGCAACTTCAAGTGGCGCTGGGTCGACACGAAGACGATCCTCGGTTTCCCGTTCGACATCCCCGTCGTCGGCTACGGCACGAAGACCGTGAACATCCTCCGCCTCTGGGCCTCGAAGGCCACGGAGGATTTCGATCTCCGGACCTTCAACGAGGGCGGCTACATCGAGGCCGTGCGCGAGAAGGCCTACGGCGAGACGATCTCGAAGGTCCTTTACCCGAACGACAAGACCGAGAACGGCAAGGAGCTGCGCCTCGTGCAGCAGTATTTCTTCGTGACGTGCTCGCTGCGCGACATCGTCCGCCGCCACTTCTCGAACCCGAGCAACGGCTGGGACAATTTCTCCGACAAGGTCGCGGTGCAGCTCAACGACACGCACCCGGCCCTCGCCGTGGTCGAGCTCATGCGCATCCTCATCGACGAGGAGGGCATGGCGTTCGACCGCGCGTGGGGCATCGTGACAAAGGTTTTCGCCTACACGAACCACACGCTGCTGCCCGAGGCGCTCGAGCGCTGGAGCGTGCCGCTCTTCCAGCGCGTGCTGCCGCGCCACCTGCTCATCGTCTACGAGATCAACTCGCACCTGATGACGCTCTGCGAAACGAAATGGCCCGGCGACAACGAGAAGAAACGCGTCGTCTCGCTCATTGAGGAAGGCGGCTCGCGCTACGTGCGCATGGCGAATCTCTCGGTCGTCGGCTCGTTCGCCGTCAACGGTGTCGCTGAGCTCCACACGCGCCTCCTCCGCGCGCAGCTGTTCCCGGAGTTCGACGCGCTCTATCCGGGCAAGTTCATCAACGTCACCAACGGCATCACGCCGCGCCGCTGGCTCCGCGCCTGCAACCCGCGCCTCTCCGCGCTCATCTCCTCGAAGATCGGAGACGGTTGGCCGCGCGACCTCGACCAGCTCAAGAAACTCGAGAAATGGGCTGACGACCCGAAGTTCCAGGACGAGTTCATGGCCATCAAGCGCCAGAACAAGGTCGACCTCGCCGCCATCATCAAACGCGACTGCGGTGTCGACGTCTCGCCTGACGCGCTCTTCGACGTCCAGATCAAGCGCCTCCACGAATACAAGCGCCAGCACCTGAACCTGCTCCACATCCTCGCGCTCTACCGCCGCCTGGTGCAGAACCCCGACCTCGACATCACGCCGCGCGTGTTCGTCTTCGCCGCCAAGGCCGCGCCCGGCTACGACCTCGCCAAGGCCATCATCAAGTCGATCAACGCGCTCGCCGCCCGCGTGAACCACGATCCGCGCGTCAATGGCAAGCTGAAGGTCGTCTTCCTCCCGAATTACCGCGTCTCGCTCGCCTCGCGCATCATCCCGGCCGCCGATCTCTCGGAGCAAATCTCCACCGCCGGCAAGGAAGCTTCGGGCACCGGCAACATGAAGCTCGCGCTCAACGGCGCGCTCACCATCGGCACGCTCGACGGCGCCAACGTCGAGATCGGCGAGGAAGTCGGCGCCGACAACATCTTCATCTTCGGCATGACCGTCGAGGAAGTGCAGGCGCTCCGCGCGAAGGGCTACAACCCGTGGGACTACTACAACGCCGACGAGGAACTCCGTGCCGTGCTCGACTGGCTCGGCTCCGACTACTTCGTGCCCGGCGAGACCCCGAATCTGCCCGCCACGGTGCGCAACAGCCTGCTTGAGGGCGGCGATCCCTACATGGTGCTCGCCGACTTCCGCGCCTACAGCGACTGCCAGGCGAAGGTCGATGCCGCCTACCGCGACAAGCGTCGCTGGGCGCGCATGGCCATCCTCAACACCGCGCGCGTCGGCAAGTTCTCCAGCGACCGCTCCATCGGCGATTACGCCGAGAAGATTTGGAATCTGAAACCGGTCACGGTCGCGTGAGGGTAGGGGCGGTTGCCCTCAACCGCCCTCACTCGCGGTGCGTGTTTCTCGTGCAAGGTAGCCTGCGACCTCCGGGCGCGGGTTGCGCGTTTAGCGGCGAGCGCTAGTGTCTGCGCGCGCTCCGACTCCCGTCCTCGGAGAGGCCGGGCTACCTCTTCACTTCCGATTCTTCTCGCGCCACTGCCACGGCGGCGTCGGTGTCTTGTCCTGCCACACGCCGAACTTCTGCTCCCGCGCGCGACGTTCGAGCATCTCCATCACGCTGTCGTTCGGGTAGAGTCGTTTATACCACCAGCCCCAACCGGCGGCGACGATGTCCTCGTTCAGCGAGCGGCCGTTGCGATACTTCACGTCGCCGACGAGACGGCCGTAGCTGTCGAGTGTCTTGGCCGTGATGCGCACCTCCGCGCCGAGAATTTTGCTTTCGGTGAACTGCTTGGCCTGCTCGCCGCGCTCCTGGTGCAACTCCGGCGCGTCGAGCCGCGCGAGGCGCACTTCGTAGACGTCGGGGCCCTTCTGCACTTCGAGCGAGTCGCCGTCCTTCACCTTCACGACCCGCGCGGTGAAGTCCCGGAGGCTCGTCGGCGCCCGCCGCGTGCGCGCCTCGACCGGCGGTGCCAGCGCGAGCGCGAAGCAAAGGACGACAAACAGCAGGCGCGAAGGGGCTTTCACGGTGCCGGCAGCGTAGCGCGCCGGAGCCGTTTGCCGAGCCGGAAGCGGGACGTCCGGCCCATGCCTATGCCACCTTTCCCCCTTGCCGGAGCCGGGCGAGCCGGAGAACGTCCCGCTCCCATGGCTGCGCGCGCGCAACGCATCATTCTTAAATTCGGCTCCGGCATTCTCACGAATCCGAAGGGCAACGCGCTCGACCGCCGCCAGTTCTCCCGCCTCACCGCGGAGGTCGCCGCGCTCGTCCGCGCCGGCCACGAGTGCCTCATCGTCTCCTCCGGCGCCGTCGCCGCCGGCATGGCCGCTCTCGGACTCGCCGAGCGCCCGAAGGACCTCGCCGCCAAGCAGGGCTGCGCTGCCGTCGGCCAGGCGCGCCTGATGCAGCTCTACGCGACCATGTTCGCCAAACACGGCCTCACCGTGGCGCAGCTGCTCCTGACGCACAACGACCTCGATAGTCGCACCAGCTACGCGAACGCCCGCAACACTCTCGCGCAACTCTTCGCGCGCCGCGACGTCGTGCCGATCATCAACGAGAATGACTCGGTCGCGGTCGAGGAACTGAACTTCGGCGACAACGACCGTCTCTCCGCCGAGGTCGCGCTGCTCGTGAAAGCCGATCGCCTTTTTCTTCTCACGAGCGTCGACGGCGTGCTCGACGCCGACGGAAAAGTCGTGCCTGAGGTGCGCGACGTTGCCGCTGTCACCGGCCTCGTGCGCCAGGAAAAAGGCCGCCTGTCCGTCGGCGGCATGACCACAAAGCTGCAAGCCGTGAAAATCGCCACGCAGGGCGGCGTGCGCGGCCAGATTCTCAACGGACGCACGCCCGGCCTGCTCAAGGCTGCGCTCGCCGGCCGGCGTGTCGGCACGGTCTTCCCCGCGCGGCGCGACTGACCATGAGCGATCTCGCGACCCAGATTCGCGAACTCGGCCGCCGCGCGCGTGCGGCGGCGACGCAACTCGCGCTCGCCTCCCGCGCCGACAAGGACCGCGCGCTGCGCGCCATGGCGGAGGCGTTGTTCGGAGCGCGCGCTGAAATCCTCGCCTCCAACGCCGCCGACCTCGCCGCCGGAGAGAAGGCGGGTTTGTCGAACGCAATGCTCGATCGCCTGCGCCTCGACGAGAAACGTCTCGCGGCAATGGCGGACGGCGTGCGCGCCGTGGCGGATTTGCCCGACCCCGTCGGTCGCGTGCAGCGCGAATGGTCGCACGCGAACGGCATCGTCTTCCGCAAGGTCGCCGTGCCCATCGGCGTCATCGGCATCATCTACGAGTCCCGCCCGAACGTGACGAGCGACGCCGCGTCGCTCTGCCTGAAAGCCGGCAACGCCGTGATCCTGCGCGGCGGCTCCGAGTCGCTGCGCACCAACCTCGCGATTGCCGCCGCGCTCTCGCGGGGCCTAGCCGCGTCCGGCCTGCCCGCCGATGCGGTGCAGCTGATTCCCGCCGCCGACCGCGAGGCCGTGAAGCACCTCGCTGCGCTCGACGAATTCGTGAACCTCATCATCCCGCGCGGCGGTCGCGGCCTGATCGAAGCTGTCGTCGCCAGCGCGCGCGTTCCGGTCATCAAGCATTACGACGGCATCTGTGCGCTCTACGTCGACGCCGCGGCCGATCTCGGGATGGCGGAACAGATCGCGCTCAACGCGAAGTGCCAGCGCCCCGGCGTGTGCAACGCCATCGAGACGCTCCTCGTGCACCGCGCGGTGGCGACGGAATTTCTGGCCCGCGCCGGCCAGGCGTTGCGTGCGCGCGGCGTGCAGTTGCGCGCCGATGCGACCGCGTTGGGGTTCCTCGGCGGCGAGCAGCCCCCGCAGGTCGTCGCCGCGACGGAGCAGGATTTCCGCACCGAGTTTCTCGACCTCATCCTCGCGGTGAAGGTTGTGGACAGTCTCGATGCCGCCATCGCGCACATCGAGGCGCACGGCTCGCACCACAGCGACGCGATCGTGACGGCGGACGCGGCGGCGGCGGAGAAGTTTCTCAACGCGGTCGACAGTGCCACGGTCTACTGGAACGCGAGCACGCGTTTCACGGACGGCGGCGAGTTCGGTTTCGGCGCGGAAATCGGCATCAGCACCGACCGCTTGCACGCGCGCGGGCCGATGGGCCTCGAGGAGCTGACGACCTACAAATACGTCATTCGCGGCACCGGGCAGGTGCGGTAGCACGCAGGCGCGCGTCGCGCCGAGGACTCTCGCGAACGAGAGACTCGCAGCCCTACGTGTCGCATCGACAACGCGCGGCGCTTCGCCAAGTTTCCCGCCATGCCTGCCGCCTTCACCATTTCCCGTCGCCGCTGGCTGGTGCGTGTCGCGGTGGCACTGACGATTCTCGCCGTGCTGGTTATCCTGATGCGTCGGCCGCTCGCCGGCGCCGCGCTGTCGGCCTCGTTGAAAATGGCGGGAGCCGGCGACGTGCGCATGGATGTCGTGAGCGCTTCGCCGTGGCTGGTCGAGGTTCAGGACCTCGGCTTCCGCGTGAAGACGCAGCGCTTCGACGCGAAGCGGGTGACGCTGGACCGGCGGCATTGGTGGTCGCCGTCGCTCGCGTCGATCCGAGTCGAGGGGGCGAAGATGCCGGTGACGGTGGACGGTTCGGACACCAATCCGTGGCAGTGGGCGAGCTACAGCGGCGGTGGCGGCACGTCTTCGACGATCGCGCTCCCGGCGGACGAGGTGAGCATCGACGGTGTGCTGGTCGTGCAGGCGGCGGGCGAGCAGCAGCAGGACGTGCGGGTGCAATTCGCCGCCAAGCCGGCGGGGAAAGAGCGTTGGAGCGCGCGCGTGGACGCGACCGCGCCGGGCTTCGCCGCGAAAATCGACGGTGAATTCGATTTTGCGAGCGGGGCGTGGAAGTTCCGGGTCGCGGACGCGCAGCTCGATCTCGGGCGATGGCAGGATTTCATCGGACAGATGGTCATGCTGCCGGACGGCAAATGGACGCTCGCCGGCAAACTGCAGGGCAGCGCGACCGGAGCCTACACCGACGGCAAGCTCGCGCTCGCGGGCGACGTGGAGCTGAGCGAGGGCCGTTTCGAGTTTCCGGCGCGCAGCGTCGTCGCGGACGGCGTGAGCGCGAAGTTCCGTTTTCGCGATCTCGACAAATTCATCTCCGAGCCCGGCGAAGTGCGCGTGGCGTCGCTTACTGCCGGCGAGATCAAGACGACCAACCTCGAACTGCAGTTCGCCTTCGACACGGTCGAGAAAATCGCCGTCACGCGTGCGACGCTCGAGGCCTTCGGCGGCCGCGTCGCGGCCGAGCCGTTTCGCTTTTTCCCGCGGCAGAACGAGCTCGAGGCGGTGCTGCTCGTGGATGGCCTCGTCGTGGAGCAACTGCTCGCACTCGCCAAGGATGTGCCCGCGAAGGCGACGGGTCGCGTCGACGGACGCGTGCCGTTGCGCATCGACGGTGCCGGGCTGCGTTTCGGCACGGGCTGGCTGGAGTTGAAGCGCGGCGTCTACGCCGAGGTGCAGTTCAACGCGGACGGCTTGCTCACGAGCGGCGTGGCGCCAAACAGCGCGCAATACACCGTGATGAAGAAGATCGAGGCCGGCCTCCTGCGCCTGAAGCTCGCCGAGCTACGCCTCGACATCCGGCCGCTCAAGGCCCCGCCCGGCCGCTCGGCGATCGTGCACCTCGCCGGTTCGCCCGTGGACCCCGAAGTGAAGGCGCCGGTGACGCTCGATCTCAACGTGAACGGGCCGTTCGAAAGCCTGCTCAACCTCGGCTTGAACAGCCGCGTGAGCTTCGGGGGCAAGTAGGCGAGGGGAACCGACCCTCCTGTCGCGTGACTAACGTGAATATTCCGGCGTGACGACGCGTCGAATTGCCGAAACCTTCCCCGTATGAAACGTCCCTTGTTCCTCGCGGCCGTTGCCGCCCCGCTCCTATTCGGCGGGTGCCTGAACGTCCGCACCGAACCGATCGAGGTGAAGCCGATCCACATCACCGTCGACGTCAACGTGAAGGTTGAGCGCGCGCTGGAGGATTTCTTCGGCGGCCTCGACGCCAAATCTGCCACCACCACTCACGAGGAGAAAAAGCCATGATCGCCCGCCTTCTTGCCGCCTGCCTCGCGCTCTGCGCGTTCACTGCCACCGTCTCCGCCCAATCCGCGGCGGCCATCCGCCAGCGGATGGAGCAACGCCTGCCGCAACTCGATGAGTTGAAGGCCAAGGGCGCCATCGGTGAGAACAATCGCGGCTTCGTCGAAGTGCGCGGATCGGCCGGCAACGCCGCGTCGCTGGTTTCAGATGAGAACCGCGATCGCGAATCGGTCTACGCGCTGATCGCGCAGCAGACCGGCGCCAGCGCCGACTCCGTGGGTCGCGCCCGGGCGAAGCAGATCGCGGCGAACGCGCGCTCCGGCGTGTGGGTGCAGGACGAGAGCGGCGCGTGGAAGAAGAAGTGAACGCGCGAAACGACTTCGCTGCGTGAAAAACAAAAGGCCGGCAAACGCCGGCCTTTTTCGTGCGGGGAGATCGCGCGCGCGACTCAGTCGAGTTTGAAGCGGCCGTAGTTGCCGGTCCACGGGAACTGGCTCATGTCGATCGCCTGGCCGTTCACCTCGACGCGCAGCTTGCTGCGATCCTCGACGGTGATGCGCAGGATGCCGACCTTGCGGAAGGACCGCGTCTCGCCGCGGGCGAGCGAGCCGTCGAACACGATGCCTTGATCGGCATCGCGCACGACTTTGACGCGCGTGTTGTCCAAGGCGGTGAAGGTGAGCGTCTGCGCACCGGCGACGGCATCGATGCCGACGGGATTTTGCGGGGAGGATTGCGGGCCGGAGTTTTCCGCGGCGGCCTGTTTCGGAGCGGTCGGACGCGATTCGGTGCGGCTGGAAAGGACGTTGATGAGCAGCACGACCACGACGACGAGCACGAGCGCGCCGCCGCCGAAGAGGGCGTATTTCAGCATCACGGGGTCGAGGCCGTTGCCACCGCCGGTGGCGCGCGGCGCGGGCTCGGAGCCTTCGCCGCCGAGTTCGACGCGGCCGTAGTTCTCGCGCGTCTCGCGGCGCGGGGCGCGACCCTGGTCGGCCATCATCGTGTCGAATTCGGACACGACGCGCACCGGATCGAATTCGAGATACTTTGCGTAGGTGCGCAGGAAGCCGCGGATGTAGAGCGGCGGCAGGTCGAAGTCGAACGAGTTGGCTTCGAATTTCTGGAGATAGTCGCCACGGATCTTCGTGGCTTCCGCGGCTTCGCGGATGGAGAGGCCCTTGCGCTTGCGCGCTTCCTCGAGTCGTTCGCCGAGCTTCTGCATGAGGGGACTTATTTCGGGTTGGAAGTGGGTTTGAAAGCTTAAAGCCGGATCACGGCTCGTAGGTATCGAGATCGACGAGGATTTCACGCGGGCTCGAGCCGTTTTCGGGGCCGACGATGCCCTTGTCTTCCATCACGTCCATGATGCGCGCGGCGCGGTTGTAGCCGATGCGGAGGCGGCGCTGCATCATCGAGGTGGAGGCGCGGCGCGTGGACTTGAGGACGTCGAAGGCCTGGCGGAACAAGTCCTCGTCGTCGCCCAAATCGCCGTCGCTTTCGCCGCCTTCGCCGTCCTCGTCTTCCTCGCGTGCGGCGCGGTCGATCTGCTGCTGGACGGATTGGGCGTATTGCGGCGGGCCGTTTTTCTTCAGGAACTCGACGATCTCCGCGACTTCCTCGTCGGCGACGAAGGCGCCTTGCGCGCGGACGATGCGCGACGTGCCGGGCGGCGTGAAGAGCATGTCGCCGCGGCCGATGAGTGTCTCTGCGCCCTTGCCGTCAAGAATGGTGCGCGAGTCGACTTGCGAGGCGACTTGGAACGCGATGCGCGAGGGAAGGTTGGCCTTGATGACGCCGGTGATGACGTTCACCGACGGGCGCTGTGTGGCGATGATGAGGTGGATGCCGGCGGCGCGGGCGAGCTGCGCGAGGCGGGCGATGCTCGTCTCGATCTCGGCCGGCGCGATCATCATGAGGTCGGCCAGCTCGTCGACGATCGCGACGATGTAGGGCAGGCGCTCGGGGATCTCGATGTCGTCGGGCGCGACGCCGCTGAGTTCGCCCTGTTGCTCGGGCGGAAGCTCGACGGGTTTGTCCTTCTTGCGGTTGTTGAAGCCGGCGATGTTGCGGACGTTGACCTTCGCGAAGATCTGGTAGCGCTGCTCCATCTCGCCGAGCAGCCACTTGAGCGCGGCGGGCACTTTCTTCGGCTCCGTCACGACCGGAATGAGCATGTGCGGCAGCGAGTTGAAGACCTTCAACTCGACGACCTTCGGATCGACCATGATGAGGCGCACGTCCTTCGGGCTCTTCGAGTAGAGGATCGAGGCGACGATGGAGTTGATGCAGACCGATTTGCCGGAGCCCGTCGCGCCGGCGATGAGCAAGTGCGGCATCTTCGTGAGGTCGGAGACGAGTGGTTTGCCGGAGACGTCCTTGCCGAGGGCGATGGGCAGCTCGGCCTTGGCGTGCGCCCAGTCCTCGCTCTCGAGAATCTCGCGCATGCCGACGGGCGTGGGCTTTTGGTTCGGCACTTCGACGCCGACGGCGGCCTTGCCGGGAATCGGGGCGAGGATGCGCACCGATTGCGCGCGCATGCCGAGGGCGATGTTCTTGTCGAGGCCGGAAATTTTTTCGACGCGCACGCCGGCGGCGGGGACGACTTCGTAGCGGGTGATGACGGGGCCGACGTGGATTTCGCCGAGGGAGACCTCGACGCCGAACTCACCAAGGATGCGGAGGAGATTCTCGGCGTTCTGGCGGTGTTCCTCCTCGGAGTTGGCGGCGTCGAGCTTCACCTGCTCCTTGAGGATCTTCAGCGGCGGGAATTCGTAGTTTTTGTCGTCGGTCTGTGGGAGGATGATCTTGGCCTTCTTGGTTTCCTCCGGCTTGACGATGTTGAGCTCGATCTTGCCGGCGGCGGCGACGGCGAGCTGCTTGGTGTCGGTGGCGGTCGGTGCGGGTTTGGCGGCGGGCTTCGTCGGGAGCGCGAGAGGCTTGGGCGCTTCGGAGTCGGCCTCGGCGGACGGCGCACGCGAGCCGGGCTTCGGCGCATCGGCGAGCGGGTCGTCGGATTTCGGAACGATGGGCTTCTTCGAGGGGGCGAGCGGCTGGGGCGCCGGGCCGGGGCGGGTGGGGGCGGCAGGCGCGGCGGCGGCCGCAGCAGCGGCGGCGGCTTTCTGCTTCGCGAACTCCTCTTTCTGTTTCTTGCGCTCCTCGGCGAGGGCGGCGGCGAGGGCCGCGCGCTTTTGGCGCCATTCCTGGAAATTGTGGAGCAGCTTCTCGAACTCGGCCGTGATGTCCCGCGTGAAGATGAACACCATGCTCGTCAGGTAGACGGCGGTGAGCAGGAAAAACGACCCGAAGCCGCCGAACGTCGATTCGAAGAACCCGTCGTAGAGCGCCTTGCCCGTCCAGCCGCCGGCGCCGGAGGGGTAGACTTGGCGATTCATGAACGCCAAGCCCTGCATCGCGAGCAGCGGCGCGCCAGAGGCGAAGGAGAAGAACATCGCGATGAGCCGCGTGCCGGTGAGGTGGCGCGAACTCCGCACGTAGGTGACCGCCATCCAGAGCAGAAACACCGGGATGAGCCACGCCGCGCCGCCGAGGAATTTGAAGCTGAAAACCGAGATCACCACGCCCACGTCGCCGACGGGGTTTTTGTCCGCGGGCTGCAGCGCGATCTGCTGGAGTTTGCCGTTGATGACCTCGGTGCGGCTGCCGGATTGATCGAGGTAGTTCTGGCTCGGCGAATAGAACGCCATCGCGACGAGCACGAGGATGCCGAGGATCGCGCAGAGCACGAAACCGCCCCAATTCGGCCGGTGGCGCGGCGCCTCGAACGAGGGGTTGGAGTCCTTGGGATTTGTGCTCGCAGCTTTGGCCATTTCGATGCCTTTAGAGACGTCTAGCGCGGGTGAGGGTCAATGTAAATTCCCCGTTCCGCGCCACTCAACCTGCTAGCCTTCAACTACGATGCCGTTTTTTCGTTTCGACCCGATTTTCCAGGAACGCGTGTGGGGTGGACGCGCCCTCGCGGAGCGCCTCGGTCGTGCCTTGCCGGCGGGCAAGCCGATCGGCGAGAGCTGGGAAATCGTGGACCGTCCCGAAGCCCAGTCCGTCGTGCGCGGCGGCGAGTTCGCCGGCAAGTCCCTGCGCGAGCTGATCGAGGCGCGCGCCGAGGAAGTGATGGGGCCGGAGTGGGAGCGCACGCGGGCGTTTCCGATTCTCGTGAAGTGGCTGGACTGCCGCGAGCGTCTCAGCCTGCAGGTGCATCCGCCCGCCTCGATCGCGCTCTCGCTCGGCGGCGAGCCGAAGACCGAGAACTGGTTCGTCGCCCACGCCGAACCCGGGGCGGGGGTGCTCGCCGGTCTGGTCGACGGCGTCGACGCCGACAAGTTTCGTGCCGCGCTCGCGAACAACACCGCGGAACAACTCCTGCGCCGCCACGAGACGCGCGCGGGCGACTCGATACTCATCCACAGCGGCGTCATGCACGCCATCGACGGCGGCAACGTCATCCTCGAAATCCAGCAGAACTCCGACACGACTTACCGCGTCTACGACTGGGGCCGCGTCGGCCTCGACGGCAAGCCGCGTCAGATGCACGTCGAGCAATCGCTCGCCTGCCTCACGGCGAACACGGCGCCTGCGCCGCGCCTGCTGCGCGCGAACGAGCCGGGCGACGTGCTGGCGGATTGTGCGGAGTTTTGCATCCGCCGCGTCCGCCTCGCGCACGGCGCGCGCCTCGAGTTTGCCGCCCGCGACCAGCCGCGCCTGCTCTCGATCGTGACGGGTCGCTTGCAAGCCGGCGACGATGCGGTCGAGCGCGGCGAGAACGTGTTGCTGCCGTTCGCGGAGTCCTTTGCGTTCACCGCGAGTGAGGATACACTGGCGTTGATCACCGAGAATTTCGCCCGGACCTGAGCTGGGCGAAACCTCCGCGCCACACTTGAAAATCGCCAAACCCACGCCTACTTTCCGCCGTTCCGCATGAGCGAAACCAGCCAGACCGAAACTCCGAAGACTCCTTCCGCGTCCGACGCGGCCGCGAAGCCCGCCGACGCCAAACCCGCGCCCGAGGCTGCGAAAGCCGCGCCGTCCGTCGACGAGCAGCTGGCCGCAGCCCAAGCCCAGGCATTGGCCGCCGCCCGTGCCGAGGCGCAAGCCGCGCAGGAGCGTTACCTGCGCTCCGTCGCCGACCTGGAGAATTTCCGCAAGCGCACCGTGCGCGAGAAGGACGAGCTGCGCCAATACGCGACGGCCAACATCGTCGAGGACCTCATTCCCACGCTCGACAACCTCAGCCTCGGCCTCGCCGCCGCGAAGCAGCAGAGCGGCGACGCGAAGTCGATCGTCGACGGCGTCGGCATGGTGCTGGAGCAGTTCAAGGCCGCGCTCGGCCGCCACGGCTTGAAGGAAATCAATCCGGTCGGCGCTGCGTTCGACCCGCACCAGCACGAGTGCATCGCGCACCAGCCCGACGAGAAGGTCGCGGAGGAGAAGGTCATTTCCGTGGTGCGGCTCGGTTACTCGCTGAACGGCCGCCTCGTGCGCCCGGCGTCGGTGATCGTGTCCAGCGGCCCGGCCAAGCCCGAGACGAAGGCCTGACCATGGCGACGTCCAAGAAGGAAGACTATTACGAGCTGCTCGGCGTCGCGAAGGGCGCGTCCGAAGAGGATTTGAAGAAGGCCTATCGCAAGAAGGCCGTGCAGTATCACCCGGACAAGAACCCGGGCAACAAGGAGGCGGAGGAGATGTTCAAGAAAGTCTCCGAGGCCTACGAGGTGCTGAAGGACCCGCAAAAACGCGCGGCCTACGATCAGTTCGGCCACGCGGCCTTCCAGCAGGGCGGCATGGGCGGCGCGCGCGGCGGCGGCGGTTTCCCCGGCGGCGCGGGCGGCGGCTTTCACGATCCGTTCGACATTTTCCGCGAAGTCTTCGGGCAGGGCGGCGGTGGTGGCGGCGGGATGTTCGACGAGTTTTTTGGCGGCGGCGGTGGCGGCCAAGGCGGCGCGTCGCACGGCTCCGACCTGCGCTACGACATCGAGATCTCGCTCGAGGAGGCGGCGCACGGCGTGGAGAAGGAAATCTCGTTCCGCCGGCTGGGCACGTGCGCGCACTGCGACGGCAGCGGCGCCGAGCCCGGTTCGAAACGCACCACCTGCCCGACTTGCCGCGGCGCGGGACAAGTCACGACCTCGCGCGGATTTTTCCACGTGCGCCAGGTGTGTCCGACCTGCCACGGCTCAGGCGCGCGCTTCGAGCGCGTGTGCGCGAAGTGCGACGGCGAGGGCCGCGTGCAGGAGACGACCAAGATCAACGTGCGCATTCCGCCGGGCGTCGACACCGGCTCCAAACTCCGCTCCGCCGGCAACGGCGAGGCGGGCGTCATGGGTGGCTCGGCTGGCGACCTCTACATCGTCGTGCACGTGAAGGAGCACGAGATTTTCGAGCGGCAGGGCGACGACCTGTTCACCGAAATCCCGATCAAGTTCACCATCGCCACGCTCGGCGGCACGATCGAGGTGCCGACGCTGCAGGGCAAAGCCACGCTAAAAATTCCCGCCGGCACGCAATCCGCCACGACGTTCCGCCTGAAGGGCCGCGGCATGCCGCACCTGCGCGGTGGCGCGCACGGCGACCAGCTGATCCGCGTCCACGTCGAGGTGCCGACCTCGCTCAACAGCGAGCAGCGGAAGAAGCTCGAGGAGTTCTCGCAGGCGTGCGGCGACGTCGATCAACCGGTGGCCAAGAGCTTTTTCGACAAGGCGAAGAAATTTTTCTGACCCGCGCGGCGCAACGTGCCGATGAATTAGCCGCACCCTTCGGTGCGGCTTTTTTTTGGCCGGGCAGATTTTTCCGAAGCGGCGGCAAAGATTGCCGGACCGGGGTAGGGCAGGAGGTGAATCGGGGAACGCTTTCGGTGCGCGAATTTTTTAATTCGTTGGCAGCCGTGGGCTAATGGCATGCCCGAAATCGTTGGCACCGGCGTTGCTTTTCGCGGCGTCGGATGAATATCGGTCTCTATCAAAGCGCCTCCTCGATGTCGGCTCTCGAACGCTGGCAGGACGCGACGTCGCAGAACATCACCTCTGCGCAGACGACCGGCTACCGCAAACGCACCGTCGAGTTCTCCTCGCAGGTCGCGGGCAAGTGGAACATCCGCCCCGACGCCAAGAACGCCGGCCCCGAGAACGAGCACGCCGTCCTCTTCACCAAGGTTACCACCGGCATCAACTTCATGACCGGCGAGACGCAGCCCACGCGCCGCGAACTCGACGTCGCGATCCAAGGCGACGGCTTCTTCGAGATGGACGGCCCCAACGGCCAGAAGCTCTACACCCGCAGCGGCGAGTTCCGCATGACCCCCGAGCGCACGCTCGTCGGCGCGGGCGGCCTGCCGGTTCTGACCGAAGGCGGCAACCAGATCACGATGCTCCCCGGCGGCGGCGCGATCACGATCAACCGCGACGGCACAATTTTCCAAGGCAGCACGGCGCTCGGCAAACTCGGCATCTACAAGTTCTCGAATCCGGCCGCCCTCATGCCGACCGCGGGCGGCATGTTCGTCGCCGGGCCCGAAGCCGGCAAGGACACCATGGACGGCCCCGAGCTGATGCAGGGTTACCTCGAGCAGAGCAACGTCCAGCCGCTCCGCGAAATGGTCGACCTCGTCCTCATCAGCCGCGCCTACGAGGCGAACCAGAAGATCATCACCAGCGCCGACGAGCAGATGGAAAAAACCCTCCAAGCTCTCGGCTGAGCGCCCGCGCGCCAATGAATTCCCCATATAGACAACCGCTATATCACGACTGCATGGCCGCGCCCGGTGTGGGGCCGGGCCGGCCCCAGTCGTGGGGGGCGGATTTTCGTTCCACGCTAACCACCCACTGCTGACGCCATGAACCTCTCGCTCTACTCAGCCGCCACCGGCATGGAGGCCCAGCAGCTCAACCTCAACACGATCGCGAACAACCTCGCGAACGTGAACACCCCGGGCTTCAAGCGCAGCAAGATCGAGTTCCAGGACTTGCTCTACCAGAAGCCGCGCGCCTCGGGCTCCGATTCCGGCGGCGGTAATCTCGTCCCGACGGGCATCGAAGTCGGCAACGGCTCGCGCGTCGCCGCGACCTCCAAGGTTTTCACCCAAGGCCAGCTCACCAACACCGGCGAAAAGCTCGACGTCGCGATCCAAGGCGACGGCTTCTTCGAGGTGCAGCGCCCCGACGGCACCATCGGCTACACGCGCGACGGCTCCTTCAAACTCAACGCGCAGGGCCAGGTCGTCACCGTCGACGGCATGCCGATCCTCAGCGGCATGCAGACCATCCCCGCCGGCTCGAACGTCTCCATCTCCGAGGACGGCCAGGTCACCGTCCAGTCCTCGAGCGGCAGCACGACCTTCCGCCTCACGATGACGCGCTTCGCCAATCCCGCCGGCCTCCGCTCCATGGGCGGCAACGTCTACGAGGAAACCGCCGCCTCCGGCACGCCCGAGACCGGCAACCCCGGCGAGAACGGCTTCGGCCGCACGATCCAAGGCTACATCGAGGCCTCCAACGTGAACATCGTCGAGGAAATGGTCGCGCTCA
This sequence comes from Opitutia bacterium, assembly GCA_016217545.1. Taxonomy (NCBI): domain Bacteria; kingdom Pseudomonadati; phylum Verrucomicrobiota; class Opitutia; species Opitutia bacterium. The sequence continues at coordinate 32,826 of JACRHT010000009.1, forward strand.
TCGTCGCGCAGCGCGCCTACGAGATTAATTCCAAGTCCGTGCAGTCGTCCGACGAGATGCTGCAAAACGTCGCGAACATGAAGCGCTGATCGCCATGAAACGCCTCCTCGCCACCTTCGTCGCCTTCTTCGCCCTCACCGCGCTCCGTGCCGACGAGCCGGCCACGAACGTCGCCACGCCCTTCGGCCAGGAAGCCTTCACCGCCGCGCTCACCCGCGACCTCGCCGCGCACTTCAACCTCGAGGGCGACCTCCAACTCGAGTTCATCCGCCCGTGGAGCTCGCCCGATCGCGTCGCCCGCGACTGGCAGGTGCAGATCAGCGAATATCCCTCCGTCGCCGCCACCTCGATGCTCCTGCGCTGCCGCATCCTCGCGGACGGCCAGTCGCTCGGCGAGATCACGCTCACGCTCCGCGCCGCGCTCTGGCGCGACGCCTGGGTCGCCCGCCAGCCGATCTCGAACAACACGCCGTTCGACGCCTCGATCCTCGAGACGCGCCGCGTCGACCTGCTCCGCGAGCGCGACGCCTTGCCCGCCGCCGTCGGCGATCACTCCTTCAACTTCGTGCGCGGCATCCAGGCCGGCCGCCTTCTCACCTGGCGCGACATCGCCCGCCGCCCGCTCGTCAAGAAAGGCGAGATGGTCGAAGTCTCCGCCGCCGACGGCCAGCTCGTGCTCACGATGAAAGCCCTCGCCATGCAGAACGGCGCGCAGGGCGAAGTCGTCACCGTCCGCAATCTCGACTCGAAGAAAGATTTCTCCGCGTTCGTCATCGATGAAAACCGTGTCCAAGTCCGCTTCTGAGCTCCGCGCTGCCGCCCTGATCGCGCTTCTCGCGCTCGGCACCGCCGGCGCGCATGGCGAGTCGTTGTGGGCGGCCTCGTCGGGCCCGCGCGGCATGTTCGCCGATCGCAAGGCCGGCCGCGCCGGCGACATCCTCACGATCGTCGTCGTCGAGAGCGTCGCCGCGACGAACACCCAGAGCAAATCCTCCACGCGCAAGTCCACCATCGAGGACGCCGTCAGCCAGTTCATGTTCTCCGTCGCCGCGAGCAAGTTCGGCACGCACAACGGCGAGCTCCCGTCGACCAACATCACCGGCAAGGGCGACTACTCCGGCGGCGGCCAGACCGTGAACAACCAGTCGCTCAGCAGTCGCGCCGCCGTGCTCGTCACCGACGTGATGCCCAACGGCAATCTCGTCATCGAGGGCATGCGCGTTGTGACGTTCTCCGGCGAGACGCAATACGTCGTCCTCCACGGCCTCGTGCGCCCCGACGACATCGGCGCCGACAACACGATCCTTTCCTCCAACATCGCCGATGCCCGCGTCGAGTTCGTCGCCGAGGGCACGCTCACCGACGCGCAGAAGCGCGGCTGGCTCGCGAAGCTCTACGAAAAACTCCGCCCGTTCTGACGCGATGTAACACGATTTCACGGTCCACTCAGGATCACGGATGAACACAGCACGACGCACCTCCTTCTCCTTCCTCCGCCGCGCGGCCACCTGCGCCCTGGCGGTTTTCGTCGTGGCGTCCGCGTCGCACGCCGCGCGCGTCAAGGACCTCACGCTCGTTGAAGGCGGTCGCGACAACCAACTCGTCGGCTACGGCCTCATCGTCGGTCTCGCCGGCGAAGGCGACAGCAACGCGCTGTCCACGCTCCGCGCCATTTCGAACACGCTCCAACGCTACGGCCTCACCGTCGCCGCCACCGACATCAAGTCGAAGAACATCGCCGCCGTCATGATCACCGCCGACATCGGCGCGTTCATGAAGCCCGGTTCGCGCATCGATGTGATGGTCTCCTCGATGGGCGATGCGAAGACGCTGCAAGGTGGCGTGCTCCTCCAGACTCCGCTCCTCGGCGCCGACGGCCGCGTCTACGCGGTCGCGCAAGGCCCGGTCGCCATCGGCGGCTTCGTCGGCGGCTCCGGCGGTGCAGGCGGCGCCACCGTGCAGAAGAACCACCCGACCGTCGGCACGATTTCCAACGGCGCCATCGTCGAGCGCGAGATTCCCGCGCAGTTCGTCCACGACCAGGTGCTCCGCCTCCTGCTGCACAATCCCGATTTCACCTCCGCCGCGCGCATGGCCGACGCCATCAACACGCGCTGGCCCGAGTCGCGCGCCATGGCCACCGACGCCGCGACCGTGCAGGTCAAGATCCCCGCCGAATACCGCAGCCGCGACGTGGCCTTCCTCGCCGACCTCGGCACTGTCGAAGTGCAACCCGACACGCTCGCGCGCATCGTGATCAACGAGCGCACCGGCACGATCGTCGCCACCTCCACCGTCCGCATCTCGCACGTCGCGATCGCCCACGGCGCGTTGACCATCACCGTCACGAACAACCAGGGCGTCTCGCAACCCGGCGCGCTCAGCAACGGCACCACGCAGACCGTCCAGAGCACGCAGACCGCGGTCAACGAGACCAAGGGCGGCTTCACCGTCCTCAACGAGCCGCCGACCGTCGAGCGCCTCGCCGCCGCGCTGAATTCCCTCGGTGTCTCCACGCGCGACATGATGGCCATTTTCCAATCGCTCAAGCGCTCCGGCGCCCTCCAGGCCGAGCTCATCATCAACTGAGCCATGAACGTCTCCGCCATTTCCCCCCGCCAATCCGCCGCCCAAGTCGCCTCGATGATGGCGAACCCGGGCAAGATGCAGAACCTCCCGCAGTCCGAGCAGGTGAAGGCCGTCGCCGGTCAGTTCGAGGCGATCCTCCTCCGCCAGTTCCTGCAGGAAAGCGTCGGCAGCATCATGGGCGGCAAAGAGGGCGGCGCCGGCGGTGGCGGCAGCGTCTACGGCTACCTGCTCACCGACGTCCTTTCGAACCAACTTTCCTCCGCCGGCGGCCTCGGCCTCGGCAATATTCTCCAACACCAGCTCACGCCCCGCGCCTCGTTGGCCGCTGTCACGGCTGACCAGAAAGACTGATCATGGATCACGACTGGAAAATCATCGCGGACGCCCTCCGCCACGAGATCGCCGAATACGGCGGCCTCCTCCACCTCTTCGAGGAACAGCAACGTTTCCTCTTCGCGCGCAATCCCGACGGCGTGCTCCGCCTCAGCGGCGAAATCGAGTCGCTCGTGCAAAGCCTCCACGAATCCCGCCGCAACCGCGAGGCGCTCGTCGCCGCGTTCGCCACCGAGAACAACGAGCTGCCGACCGCCACGCTCCGCACGCTGCTCCCGCACTTCGCCGCTGACGTCCGCCCGCTGCTCGAGGCGCTCATCTCCGAGATCAACATTCTCATTCACCGCGTCCGCCGCACCTCGCGCCACAATCACTCGCTGCTCTCGCGCACCGTCGAGGCCCAGCAGGAATTGCTCCGCCAGCTCCGCCCCGACTCCTTCACGCAAACCTACGCGCCCACGGGCCGCGTCACCCTCGGCGGCGTCCGCCCCGAGCCGGCCTTCCGCGTCGCGGGCTAAGCCTCTTTCCCTCCTTCCGCCATGTCCGGCCTTTTCTCCACCCTCGGTTCCTCGGTCAAAGCGCTCAACGCGCACGCCCGCGCCATCGAGATCGCCGGCAAGAATCTTTCGAACGTCAACAACACCGCCTACGCGCGCCAGCGCGTGATCTACGGTGATCGCGGCACGGTGGTCACGCCCGAGGGCGCGCAGAGCCTCGGCCTCGAAGCGCTCGCGGTGCAGCAACTCCGCGACTCCTTGCTCGACCGCCAAGTCATGCGCGAGACGGGCCTGAAATCCGCGTTCGAAGCCGAGCAGGACGTCCTCAGCCGCGCCCAAGCCGGCCTCGGCCAGAGCATTGATCGCTCCGCCTCTGCGACCGCATCCGGTTCCAACGCCTCTACGGGCGGCCTCGCCGCCGCCATCGGCGATTTCTTCAGTGCGTTCCAGAGCCTCGCCGCGCGCCCCACCGACGTTGGTGAGCGCCAGACGCTCCTGCAAAAGGCCGCGATCCTCACCGACCGCTTCAACCAAACCGATGCGCGCCTCGCGCAGGTGCAGGCCGACGTCAATACCGAGATCGGCGCCGACGTCGGCGACGTCAACCGCCTGCTCTCCACGATCGCCGACCTCAACGCCCAGATCGGCCGCATCGAAGTCGGCGCGCCCAACACCGCGATCGATCTTCGCGACCAACGGCAGGCCAAGCTCGAGGAACTCGCCGCCATCGTGCCCATCGACGTCCGCGACGCCACCGACGGACAGATCCAAGTCGTCATGAAGGACGCGGCCAACAACGACGTCGTCCTCGTCGACAAAGCCGCCGTCACCGGCCCCGTCGCCTTCACTGGCACCGGCCTGACCGGCGGCGCCTCCGGCACCGCGCTCGCATTCTCCTCCGGCAAAATCTACGGCCAGCTCAACGCCCGCGACGGCGCCGTGCAGGACCTCCGCGACGCCCTCGATGCGATGGCGCAACAGTTCGTCACGACCGTCAACGCCGCCTACAACCCGACCTCCACGGCCGGCGGCAACTTCTTCGCCGCCGCTGGCACTAGCGCCGGGACGCTCTCATTGCAGTCCGGCCTCACCGCGACGACGCTGCGCGCTGGCAACGGCGCCGCCGGCGACAACTCCATCGCCCTTGCCGTCGCAGCGATCGCAAGCCGGAGCTTCTCCACCGCCAGCGGCGATGCCGTCGACGGCACGATCAGCCAATTTTTCTCCCAGTCGGTCTCGAACCTCGGCCAGGCCCTCGCGAGCGCCAACTCCCGCGTCGACGACCAGACCAACATCGCGAACCTCGTCAAATCCCAGCGCGACACCGTGAGCGGCGTCTCGCTCGACGAGGAAATGGCCGACCTCGTGCGCTTCCAACGCGCGTTCCAGGCCTCCTCGCGCGTCTTTTCCGTCGTCGACGAACTGCTCGACACCGTCGTCAACCGGCTCGGCAACTAAGCCCCCACAGAATCTCCGCCATGCGCATCGCCTCCAACACGGTTTCCGACAACATCGTCCGCCAAATCCAAAACCTCGGATCGCAGTCGGCGCGCTTGCAGTCGTTGGTGGCGAGCGGCCAGCGCATCACGAATCCCGAGGACGATCCCGCCGCCGTCAGCCGCGTCATCAACCTCGAGAACGAGCGCCGCTCCATCGAGCAATTCCAGCGCAACGCCAGCCGCGCCCTCGAGGTCAGCCAGGCATCATACTCGGGCCTGCAGCAGATCAAGAAACTCTCCGATCGCGCCACCGAGATCGGCACGCTTGGCACCGGCACGGTCAGCGCCGAGGCGCGCACGGCCTACGCGGCCGAAGTCGACCAGCTCCTCGAGCAGGCCGTGCAACTCGGCAACACGAAGTTCCGCAACGACTACATTTTCGCCGGCACCGCGGTTGACGCCGCGCCCTTCACGGCGGCGCGCAACGCGAGCGGCAAGATCACGGGCGTCACCTATGCGGGCAATTCCGCGCAATCCTCCATCGCCCTCTCCGAGTCATCCGCCGTGACCGCGGGCACCTCCGCCGACACCAACACCGGCATCGGCGATTTCATCAACCGCCTTGTCTCGCTCCGCGACTCCCTCCAGTCCGGCAACACCACCGCCGTGAAGGCGGCGCAGACTGAGCTGCTCAACAGCGAGGACCTCCTCGTGAACTCCCTGTCCTCGCAAGGCGCTGTGCAGATGCGCATCGAGGTGAACCAGGCCCAGCAGAAGGACCGCGCCGCCAATCTTGAGAAGCTCGTTTCCTCCGAAGCCGACGGCGACCTGCCTTCCACGATCGTGAAGCTGAACCAGAATCAGGTCGCCTATCAGGCCGCACTCCAGTCCGCGTCGAACATCATGAAGCTCTCCCTTCTCGACTATTTGAAATAACCGCCCACCGCCACCACCCGCCGCACCGCCATGAAAGTCATCCTCGAAACACCTTCCGCCGAGCTCGACCAGCAGGTCGCGAATCTCTTCACGTTGCCCCAGGGCATCATCGGTTTCCGCGACTACACGCAGGCCGAGATCCTTTATCAGCCCGACCACCTCCCGTTTCTCTGGCTCAAGCTCAGCAACGGCAAGGACTCCGTCCACTTCATCGTGATCGAGCCCGCCGGCCTCATCCCGGACTACACGCCGGAAGTCTTCGACGACGACGCGATGCAGCTCGACTTGCGCGACAGCAGCGAGGCCATGGTGCTCAACATCGTCACGCTCGAACAGCAGCGCCCACTGGAGGCCAAGGTCAACTTGATCGGCCCGATCCTCCTGAATCGCCGCACGAAGATCGGCCGCCAGCTCGTCATCTCGAACTACTCGCGCTACTCCGCGCACCACCCGCTCGTCGAGAGCACCCAGGTCGCCACCGCCGCCACTGCCTGAGGATTCCCCCATGCTCGTCCTTTCTCGCAAAACCAATGAAGCGATCGTCATCGGCGACGGCATCGAGATCCGCATCAACCGGATCGATGGCGACGTCGTGAAGATCGGCATCATCGCCCCGCGCGAGGTCCCCATTTTCCGCAAGGAAGTGCAGACCGCCATCGCCGCGACCAATCAGGCCGCTGCCTTCAAGCCCGCCGCCGGCCCGTCCGGCGCCGCGTTCCCGACCCTTCCAAAAATCAACCGGACCAAGGATACCGGCCCGGTTCAGTCGTCCGCCATGGATGGTGGCAACAAAACCGCCCCGACCGTTCCCGCGAAACCCGCGGTGAAGGTCAACGCGGCCTAAACCCAACCACCACCCGCCATGAGCGTCATCAACACCAACATCCAGGCCATCGCCGCCGCCCGCAACCTCAACGCTTCCCAGGAAATGCTGGGTCGCTCTCTCACGCGCCTCTCTTCCGGCTCCAAGATCGTCAACCCCTCCGACGACGCCGCCGGCCTCGCCGTCTCCGAAAAGCTCGACGCGCAAAACCGCCGCGTGAAGGCCGCGACGACCAACGTCCAGAACGCCATCTCCTACGTCCAGACCGCCGACGGCTTCATGTCCGGCATGACGAAGATCCTCTCGCGCATGAGCGAGCTCGCGATCCTCGCCAAGGACGTCACCAAAAACGCCACCGACATCTCGCTCTATCAGCAGGAATTCGGCGCGCTCCAGGATCAACTCCGCGCCACCATCGGCGGACCGACCTCCGAGATCGGCGGCACGACCGACATCGATACTCCGCTCGGCGCGTTCAACGGCATCACCCTCTTTGGCGAGAACACCTCCGGCCTCACCGTCACGATCGGCCAGGCGGTCGGCCAGGACATGACCATCCCCGAGTCCAACCTCCGCGATGGCGACATGCTCGACATCATCGATCAGGATGGCTCCGGCGTCTACTCGCTCTCCGTCACCGACTCCGACGCGATCGGCAAGATCACCGAGGCGATCCAAGACGTCGCCACCGAGCGCGCTTCGCTCGGCGCCTCGCAATCCCGCCTCGAACTTGCCGCGAAGACCCTGCAGGTCGAATACGAGAACCTCGGCGCCGCCATCTCGCGCATTCGCGATGTCGACGTGGCCGAGGAATCCACCCAATACGCGAAGTTCAACATCCTCGTGCAATCCGGCACCGCGATGCTTGCCCAAGCCAACCAGACCCCGAAGAGCGTCCTCAGCCTCCTCCAGCAGTAATTTTGTGCAAGTCGTCGGCGCGACGACGTCCCCGCCGCGCACGCCCCCTTCGACGGGCCTACACCACTAGAACCCCGCCGTTAAAAAAAGAGACCGCCGTCGAGTGCAACCGACGGCGGTCTTCTTTTTTGGGCGGCCGCACGTCGGCGTGCGGGGAAGGGGCGTTGCCTCAACTGCGCAGTTCTGGAGTCGCGTTGCTGTCCACGTTCCTATCGCCGAACCCAAGGGTGCGCCAGTGGCGGACAGGTCGCGCGGCCAAGCGCGATCATCGCGAAGATGTTTTCTTTCGCGGTCCTCCGTCCGGCTCGTGCTTGCGATTCGGCGCAAAAGAAAAGCGCGGCGTTCGCCGCGCTCGACTCTCTCCGGTAAACTCGCGCCGACTCAGGTTTGACGCGCGACCGGCACCACGTGGGCGACTCGATTCGCGGCAGCGGCCTGCTGGCACGTCGGGCAGATGCCGAAGAACTCCACGAGGTGCGTCAGCTCGGCGTAACCGCGTTCGCGCAGCACGCGCTCGACTCCCTCGATGGGGAAGTAGTCGACGGGTTCCGTGGCGCCGCAGGCTTTGCACACGATGTGGTAGTGTTTCGGCTGCTGGCTCAGCACCAGCTCATACATGCTCGTGCCGTTGTGCCGGAAGCTCCGGCGCACGATGCCGACTTTCTCGAACGCGCTGAGGCAGCGATAGACCGTCACGAGATCGCATTTCTGCGCCGTGAGTTCGTGGTGCAAGGTCTCGATGGGGACCGGCGCCTGCCGGCGAGCGAGCGATTCGATCAGCGCGACGCGGGGCTTCGTGATGCGCATGCCGGCCTTGCGAATGCGCGCGAGAGCGTCGGTGAGCGGATCGACAACCTTCGGGGCGTGGACACCCGCGAGCGGATGGTTGGAATGTGTAGCCGCAATCATCGGTCTGGAGGATGCGTTTCAATTGCAGATGGCCGGCCCGCTGGCGAGGGGCATTCGGGAAACGCACGTTTTTTTTGCCGACGCGGCCCGATCTCCCGCGTTTTTGTCCGGCTCGGTCGGACGGGCCTGCGACGTCCTGCGCGGAACTGCGACAACCCGTTCTGCTCCCGGGCCCGGAACGTTGGTTGCGAACGTCTGGGGCCTGTGCTAGCGGTTCCGCCTCTTAGTGATGCAAGACTTGGAATTCACCGAAGTTGTCGAACTCATCTGCAAGGAGGACGCGCGATTCGACCGCAAAGCCTACACGTTTGTCCGGCAGGCGCTGGACCACACCGTGAAGGAGCTCAAGAAGCGCGCCCCCGAACGCGCGGGGCGTTCCCAACACGTGACCGGGCCGGAACTCCTTGGCGGCGTCCGCGACTACGCGCTCGATCAGTTCGGCCCGCTGGCCAAGACCGTGCTCAACGCTTGGGGCATCACGCGCTGCCGCGACATCGGCGACATCGTTTTCAATCTCATCGAGTATAACGTTTTCTCCAAAACCGAGAACGATCGCCGCGAGGACTTCGCGGACATCTACGACTTCGACGAGGCCTTCGTGAAGCCCTTCGCCCCCGCGAAATCGCGCAAGCGTCGCGCCTCCTTCGGCGCCACGAACTGACCGTCCCCCGCGCCGCGCCCCGGGCCGCCCCGCTCCTGCGCGGCCGCTGGCGCTTCGCTCGCATCCTTTCTTCATGCCGAAAAATTCCTCTTCCCGCTCCCGCGACCTCGCGTTGCTCGAGTCCCTGTGGCGCGCTCCGGTCGAGCGCTACACGCTCGCCAACGGACTCACCGTCCTCCTCAAACGCGACACGGCCGCTCCCGTCGCCTCCGTGCAGGTCTGGGTCAAAACCGGCAGCATCCACGAGGGCGCGCACCTCGGCGCCGGACTCTCGCATTACCTCGAGCACATGCTCTTCAAGGGCACGCCGCGCCGCGCCGGCCGTGAGATCTCCGCGACCGTCCAGGCGCACGGCGGCTACATCAACGCCTACACGACGTTCGACCGCACCGTTTACTACATCGACATCCCCGCCGAGCACACCGCCGTCGCCATCGACATCCTCGCCGACGCCACGCTCAACTCCACGCTGCCCGCCGATGAAGTGGAGAAGGAGAAGAACGTCATTCTCCGCGAAATCGACATGTGCCTCGACGATCCCGACCAGCGCCTCGGCCAGGCGCTCTTCGAGACCGCCTACCGCACGCATCCCTATCGCCAGCCGATCATCGGCCATCGCGATGTCTTCGCCGCCAACACGCGCGAGGACCTCGCCGCCTACTACCGCGAACGCTACGCGCCGAACAACCTCGTCGTCGTCATCGTCGGCAACTTCGACGCGGTCGCCACGCGTGCGGCCGTCGCGCAGCACTTCGGCGCCACGCCGCGCCGCCGTCTCGCTCCCGTGCTCGTCTCGGACGAGACGCCGCAACTCTCCCGCCGCGACCAGCATCTCTTCGAAGACGTCGAAATCTCTCGCGCCGGCCTCGGTTGGCAGATTCCCGGTCTCGCCCACGAGGACATGGCCGCGCTCGACATGCTCGCGATGGTTCTCGGCCACGGTGACGCCTCGATCCTTTGGCAAGCCGTCCGTGAAAAAGCGCGCCTCGTCCACACCATCGACGCGATGACGTGGAGCCCCGGCACCAGCGGTCTCTTCTACGTTTCGTTCATGGCCGATGCGGACAAACGCGCCGCCGCCGAAGCCGCCGTGCTCCGCGAAGTCGCCCGCGTCGCCGCGCACGGCGTCAGCCCGCGCGCGCTCGCCAAGGCCGTCCGCCAAGCCGTCACCGCCGAGGTGAACATGCACAAGACGATGTCCGGCCAGGCCTCGCGCCTCGGTGCCGCGGAAGTCGTCGTCGGCGACGTCAACTACACGCGCCGCTACTTCGAACGACTCACCGCGCTCCGCCCGGCCGACTTGGTGCGCGTGCTCAAGAAGTATCTCGTTCCGGAAAAACTCACCGTCGTATCGAGCAACCCGAAGTCCGCGGCCGCGGCCGCGCCGGTCCCGAGTATCGCGACCGGTCCCGCCGCCGAGTTCAAGGAACTCACGCTCCCGAACGGCGCGCGCCTGCTCCTGCAGCCGAACCGCAACCTGCCAAACCTGCACTTCCGCCTCGCCTTCGCCGGTGGCCCGCTGTTCGAGCCGGCCGACCGCCGCGGCCTCTGCGCGCTGATGTCGGCGTTGCTCGCCAAGGACACCCGCAAACGCACCGCCGAACAGGTCGCGCTCGCCATCGAGGCGGTGGGCGGCACGTTCGCCGACTTCTCCGGCAACAACAGCTTCGGCCTCTATGCCGACGTGCTTCCCGGCGACGCCGACCTCGCGCTCGAGTTGCTCGCGGACGCCACGCTGCAACCGGCGTTCAAGGCTGCCCGCCTCGAGATCGAGCGCGAAGGCGCTCTCGCCAGCCTGCGCGAATCGATGGACGACCCGGTCTCGGTCGGACGGAAAAAGCTCCGCGAAAAATTCTTCGGCGCGCATCCGTTCGCCGTCGAGAGCATCGGCAACGAGGCCGGCCTCCGCGCCATCGCGCCGGCCGACCTCAAGGCGCTCCACGCGCGTCTCGCCGTGGCGTCGAACGCCGTGCTGGCCGTCGCCGGCGACTTCGACCCGAAGAAACTCGCGCCGAAGTTGAAGGCGTTCCTCACCCGCCTGCCGCGTGGCAAAATCGAGCGGCCGCAGCCCAAGCTCGCGCCGGTGGCCGGCGAGTTCGTCGAGCAGCAGCCGCGCCAGCAGGCGATCGTCTTCCAGGCGTTTCCCGGGCCCGGTTTGCTTGTGCCCGACTACTACGTCGCCGAAGTCGCGGAGGAATTGTTCAGCGGCATGTCGTCGAATCTCTTCGAGCGCGTGCGCGAGCAGAAGAGCCTCGCGTATTTCGTGCGCTCCAGCCGCGTGACTGGCCAGCGCGCGGGCATGTTCTACTTCTACGCCGGCGCCAGCCCGGAGCGTTACGGCGAAGTGCTCGAGGAGTTCGCACTCGAAATCGCGCGCGTGCAGGCCGGCGGGGTCGGCGCCGACGAGTTGCGCCGCTGCCAGACGCGACTGAAGGCCGGCAAGCGCATGGGCCAGCAGACCAACTCGGCCCGCGCGATGCAGGCCGCGCTCAACGCCGTGAACGAGCTGCCGGTCAACGACAGCCAGCTCTACGACGCGCACATCGACGCGGTCACCATCGAGCGGTTGCGCGATTTCGCCCGGACGTATTTCACCGCGGAGACGCGCACGCAGCTGGTGGTCAAGCCGTGAAATTCGCGGAAGAAAGGGAGTGCTGCCGGCTTGCCGGACGAGCGGCGGGCGGGCACGCTCGCCGCACCCTTATGAATACGAAATTGCCCCGACTCCTCGCGGTCGCGTTCGCCACGTGCGCGCTGATCGCCGTTGCCCCCGCCCAAGAAGCCAAGCCCGAGCACAAGGAAAAAGGCCCGAGCAAGGCGAACCTCGAGAAATACGACGCCAACAAGGACGGCAAACTCGACGAGGCCGAGACCGCGAAGATGAACGCGGACAAGGAAGCCGCCAAGCAGGCGCGCCTCGCGAAATACGACACGAACAAGGACGGCAAGGTCGACAAGACCGAGGCCGAGGTGGAAAAGGCCGACAAGGAGAAGGCGAAGGCCGAGCGCGAAAAAGCCAAGGCCGAGAAGCAGGCCGCCAAGGAAGCCAAGAAGGCCGGCCACGAGCCGAAGTCGCCGCAGAATCAGAACTGAGCGCGAATTCTTCGCCCGCGAATTTCAGCCCCGGCCACACGCCGGGGCTTTTTGTTGGCCGGGCGCGTTACTTCTTGTCCGCGAATCCGCCGCTCCACTTGAGCTTGCTGCGCATGACCGCGAAGTGCGAATAGCCGCGCGGTTGGACGAGCGCGATGCGGCGCGGCGCGAGCGAGATTTCGATCGAGCCGCCGGTGACGAGCGAGTTGCGCTGACCGTCCATCGCCACGAGGAGGCGCGCGTCTTCCGTGCGATTGACGATGCGGAGTTTCACCCGCTCCCGGAAGATGATCGTGCGATTGCTCAGCGTGTGCGGGCAGATCGGCGTCATCGCGATCGTCTGCGCCGCCGGGTGCATGATGGGGCCGCCCGCCGCGAGATTGTAGGCCGTGGAGCCCGTCGGCGTGGAGAAGATGATGCCATCGCAGTAGTAGTCGGTGACGAGTTCGTCGTCGGCGAAGACCTCCAACCGCACGAGGCGCGAGTTCACCTCGTTTTTGATCAGCACGTCGTTCAGCGCGATGTCGTGGTGACCGGGGCCGGCGCGGCAATCCAGCAGCGTGCGCCGCGCGATGCGGTAATCGCCTTTGAGGATCGCCGGGAAATGGGTGCGTGCCTCCTCGGCCGAATAGGTCGTGAGGAAGCCGAGGCTGCCGCGATTCACGCCGATGATCGGGATGTTCTCGCGCATCGCAGCGCGCACGACGCCGAGCAGCGTGCCGTCGCCGCCGATGACGCACACGGCGTCGCAGCCCTTGAAATAGCCGCGCGGAAGCTTGCGGCCTTGGTTGAGCTCGGTGCGTTTCGCGGCGGCCTTGCCGGCGATCGCCATCAGCTCCGCGCCGAGCTCGGCGGCACCGGGGCGATCCGGATTCACGACGAAGGCGATGCGGTTGAGCTGCTCCATGACGCGGGGAAGGTAGTGCGAGCGGGGTGGGGTTGGAAACAGGAATCTCTGGGCGCGCCGTGCTGTAAGCCTGCTTAGTCGGATTTCCGGAGACCCAGTAGAAATTCGCGGTTGCCGTCGGCGCCGTGGATGGGGCACTCCCGCTCGCCGTGGATGCTCGCGCCCGGCAGCTCGCGCAACGCGAACTCGCGCACCTCGCTCATGACGCGAGCGCGCACGGCGTCGTCGCGGATCACGCCCTGGCCGCGATCGACCTCGGCCTTGCCGGCTTCGAATTGCGGTTTCACGAGCGCGACCAGCGTGCCTCCGGCGCGCAGGAACGGCCATACCGCCGGAAGGACGCTTTTCAGCGAGATAAACGACAGGTCCATCACGACGACGTCGTAGCTGGCTCGCGGCAGCGCGCCGGGCGCGAGGTGGCGGGCGTTGGTTTTTTCCAGCGACGTGACGCGCGGGTCGCGGCGGATTTTGTCGTGTAGCTGGCCCGTGCCCACGTCGACGCACGTCGCCGACGCCGCGCCGGCTTGGAGCGCGCAATCCGTGAAGCCGCCGGTGGATGCGCCCACGTCGAGCACATGCGCGCCCGGGAGATCGATGGGGAATTGCTCGAGGTAAGCGGCGAGCTTCTCGCCGCCGCGGCTGACGAAACGCGGCGGCTGGTCGATCGTGATCTCGAAGTCGGCGGCGAATTCCTTCCCGGGTTTGTCGAGCCGCTCGGTGCCGTGTCGCACGCGGCCGGACATGATCAGCGCCTTGGCTTGCGAGCGCGACGCGCAGAGTCCGCGCGTCACGAGCAGTTCATCGAGGCGTTGTTTGCCGGAGGCCACGAGGGAAGCGAAGCTGCCGCGCGTCCGCGCGTCGACGACGAACTCACCGCGCGGGCTGGCACTGCGGACACCAGCAACTCGTGCGTCCGCCCACCGTGGCGTGGCGCAGCGGCGCTTCGCAGCGCGGGCAATGTCCGCCCTTGGCCCAGCGGTGATTGAACAGCCACGATGCCGGCATGAACTCGTTTAGCTCCGCCGGCATGCGCCCGCCGACGCCGGCGTTGTAGCGCAGCGCACCGCGACAGACGAAACGGCATTCGCGGTGCAACGCGCGGATCTCCGCGGGCGTGAGCGAGCCCGCGAGACGCGACGGGGTGAGCCGGGCGCGCCACAGAATTTCGTCCGCCATCCAGTTGCCGATACCCGGGAATCGCACCTGCATCAGCAGCACCGCTTTGATCGGCGCGCGACGGCGGCGCACGAGGAAATCGCGCACCGCAGCGACCGAGAACGGCGCGGAGAGGATCGCCGGCGCGATGCGCGTCCACCAATCCGGAGCGGTTTTCCCGTGGTGGAAAAGCACCGCGCCGAACATGCGCGGGTCGGTGAAAACGAGCTGTCGCTCGCGTTGCACGAGCACGAGGTGGTCGTGTTTGCGGGGCGCGTAGTCGGGCGCCTCGACGCGCAGCTCGCCGCTCATGCCGAGGTGCACGCCGAGCCAGTTGCCGCCACTGAAGCGAAACAGCATCTGCTTCGCCGCGGTTTCAGAATCGATCAGCGTGGCGCCGGTGAGCGCGCGGACGATCTTCGCCGGATCGATGCCGCGGAAAACCTTCGCGCGCTCGTGCAGGAGCACGTGGGCGACTTTCGCGCCGTGCCCCACGGCCCAGCGGCGGCGATAGAATTCGACTTCGGCCAGCTCAGGCATGGGAACAGGCAACTGCGGCGTGGGCGGAGCGCAAGCTGTCGATGGCGCCGGCGGGTTTATCGCCTCTTGGGTGACAACGCGCGGCGTGGTCAGGCGAGCGAGGCCACGAACGCGGCGAGGTCGGCGAAGAGCGGCACGCCGGGGCGCAGGCGCGGCGTCCACGCGGCGGCGTCGTATTTGCCGGTGCAGACGGCGGCGGAGCGGATGCCGGCGGCGAGGCCGGCGTCGATGTCGCTCTCGCGGTCGCCGACCATCCAGCATTGCGCGGGGTCGAGGCGATGTTGCGCGATCATCTCGAGGATGAAACGCGGCGAGGGCTTGCGATAGAGCGACGGCTGGTCGGGCGCTTCGGGCGCGATGCAGGTCGCGGCGAACGCCGGTGCGGGCAGCGCGAGCAGTTCCTCCATCCGCGCGTTGCAGCGGTGCGTGTCTTCGATCGTATGGAAACCGCGGCCGATGCCGGACTGGTTCGTGAAGAGGAAGAGCAAATAACCGAGCTCGCGCGCGCGGTGGAGCGCGGCGGCGGCGCCGGGGATCAGTTCGACGCCGGCCGGGTCCGCGAGGTAGTCGCGGTCGTGGATGATGGTGCCATCGCGGTCGAGGAAGAGCGCTTTGGCCATCGGAGCTTACTTCTCCTCGGAGACGTGCTGGAGAATTTCCTCCGGCGAAACCGTGGCGGTGCCGAGCTTGGCGACGACGACGCCGGCGGCGGCGTTGGCGAATTGGGCGGCCTCTTCGAGGACGGAACCCGCGGCGAGCGCGAGCGTGAGCGCGGCGATGGACGTGTCGCCGGCGCCGGAGACGTCGAAGACCTCGCGCGCCATCGTCGGGATGACGCGGCCGGCCTTGCCGTTGTGCGAGAGGAGCATGCCGTCCTCGCTCAATGTGATGACGAGGTGCTTCGGTTGGTATTGCTCGTAGATGCGCGCGCAGACCTCGGCGGCGGGGAAGGGCTGGTGCGGCTCGGGCTCGATGCCGGCGAGCTGGAGCGCTTCCTTGCGGTTCGGCGTGATGAGATCGGGCTGAAAAAAGCGGAGCTTGCGGCGCGGCTTCGGGTCGAGGGCGATGAGTTTGCCGTGTTCGCGTGCGAGGGCGGTGACTTTGGCGACGAGGTCGTCGGTGAGCAGACCCTTGGCGTAGTCGGAGAGGATGATGGCGTCGCACTTGCGGATCGCCTTCTCGAAGGTCGCTTCGAGTTTGCCGCTGTCGATGGCGTAGTCGTGCTGCGGCGACTCGCGGTCGAGACGGCAGAGTTGCTGGCGGCGGACGAGCACGCGGGTCTTCACGATGGTGGAGCCGCTGCCGGGCGTCGGGATCGTCGCGATGCCTTTTTGCGTGAGGATGCCGCTGAGGCGTTTGCCGGCGTCGTCCTTGCCGAAGAAGCCCGCGAGCGTGGCCTTGGCGCCGAGCGAGGCGAGGTTGAGCGCGACGTTGGCCGCGCCGCCGGCGCTGTAGGTGTCGCGATCGATGTCGACGACGGGCACCGGAGCCTCGGGCGAGATGCGCTGGGCGTCGCCCCAGACGTAGTGGTCGAGCATCACGTCGCCGATGACGAGGACGTGGAGTTTCGAGATCTTCTTCAGCAGGGACTTCATCGCGGGGGAAAGGGCTTAGCGAATCTCCCAGTTGTAGGGATGACGCGAGAGCATTTTTGCCCCGGTGGCGGTGACCTGCACGACGTCCTCCCAGCGGCAGCCGCCGAGGCCCGGATAATAGAGGCCGGGCTCGACCGTCACGACCGCGCCCTTCTTCAAGATCGACGAAACGGTGCTGAAGCGGCAGCCCGGATCGTGCACGGCAAGGCCGAGGCCGTGGCCGGTGCCGTGGAAGATGCCGACGGCGCCGTTGGCGCCGCGTTTGGTTTCGTAGCCTTCGGCGATGAAGTGATCGACGACGCCTTGGTGCACGTCGCGGCCGTCGACACCGGCGCGGATACTGCGGATGGCTTCGCGCTGCGCGGCGAGCACGGTGCCGACCATGCGGCGCTGCACCTCGCGCGGGCGGCCTTTCAGGTAAGTGCGGGTCATGTCGCCGTAGTAGCCGCTGGCGACGTGGCGCGGGAAGATGTCGAGGATGATGAGTTCGTGCGGGCGGAGCGGGCCGTGGCCGCGCTCGTGCGGATCGCAGGCCTGGTCGCCGCCGGCGACGATGGTGTCGCGCGCCTCGCCGCCCTGTTCCTTGATCGCAACGTCGATGAAGAACCGCAGGCGCTCGGAGGTGAGCGGCTTGCCTTGGTAGATCAGCGTGCGGCCCTTGATGCGCGCGGCGCGGAGGATTTTTTCGGCGGTGCTGAAGCCGACGGCGCTGAGCCGGTTGCCTTCGCGGATGGCGGCGGCTTCGCGGTCGGATTTGATCTCTCGTTCGGGGAAGAGCATGCCGTCGGCGAATTGCAGGCGCAGGCCGGCTTTCGTGAGCTTCACGTAGAGCCCGGCCGGGAAGTCGTCGGCGACGCGGAAGGAGCGCTGCTTGAAGTGCTGCGCGAGGCAGAGAATCATCTCCGCGATGCCCGCGCGCGGGCCGTATTTTTTCTTCGCGGCGTCGAGCCACTCCTCGCGCGAGAGCACGACGTCGAACGCGCTGGTCTTTTTCACGCGTCCAAATTCGAGCGCGCCCTGCACGGTGTATTTCTTCGCGCCGACGCCGAAGGCGACGAACGGGTCGTGAACCTCGACCTGGCCGAAATAGAGCATGTCGGCGCTGGAGGCGGTGTCGGAGTAGAGCAGGGGAGGCGGAAGTTTGGACAAGGTGGAACGAGGGTTGAGTTTTGAGGGGCTGTGTCTAGCCATGGCAGCGAACAAAACGCAAAAATGTTTTCCCGCTTCACGCTCCTCGTCCTTTCCTGTGCGTTCACGCTCGGCGCCCTCACGGCGTGCGACGGCAAGTCCGAGGAAAAGGGGCCGCCCAAGACCGTGGACGATTATTTTCCGATCAAGATCGGCGACCAAGTCGTGAAGATGCAGATCGCGGCTTTGCCCGCCGAGCAGCAGCGCGGCCTGATGTTCCGCAAGGCGATGGGGCGCGACGACGGCATGCTGTTCGTCTTTACCGGTCCGCAGCCGATGGCGTTTTGGATGCGCAACACCACGCTGCCGCTCGACATCGGCTACATCGACTCGTCCGGGGTGCTGCGGGAAATTTACCCGCTTTATCCGCTGGACGAGCGCTCGGTCTCATCGCGCGGACGCGACATGCAGTTCGCGCTCGAGATGAATCAAGGGTGGTTCAAGGACCGCGGCGTGAAGCCCGGCGTGAAGCTCGACCTCAAGGCCGTGCGCGACGCGCTCAAGGCGCGCGGGCTTGATCCGTCGGCGGCAGGGCTGCGCTAGACGCCAGCTCCTCTGGAGACGGCGCGCGAAGAGTAAATCGCGGCGGGCCCAGCGGTCCCCCCCTACCGCACGCTCGCGTGTGCCGAGAGCCCAGCTGCGTGCGGTTCGCTCACTCGTCGTCCGCGGCGGGGTCTTTTTTCCGGCGATCGACCTTCTCGACCTTGAACTCGTCCTTGGGGAGCACGTTGTCGGTCTTCACGACGGCGACCGGGAGCTTGGTTTTGATCCACAGCTCGGACTCCTTGAAATACTTCGCGCTGGCGCTCTCGAGCGCCTCGCCGACGGATTTGACCGGCAGCATGCGGCCGCGCTTCGAGGCGTTGAAATCGTAGGCGCCCTTGAAGATGCGGTCAGGCGTCGAGAACGGGCTGGCGCTCTCCGGAATCTGCACGACCCAGCCGACCATGTCCTTGTCGGGCAGCTTGCCCTCGGGGTCGGAGAGCAGGATGACGAACTGCTTCTTCGGCGGCGGCGGCTTGATGTCCTCGTCGGCGGACGGCTGCGTGGCCTCGTTCATCGCTTCGACGATGTCGCGCAGGAGCTCGGGCTCGATTTTGTGTTTCTTGAGGATCTCGGCGACTTGGCTGACTTCGATTTTGGCCATGTGGAAAAGGTGAAACTCCCACGAAACACACGAAGTGCCGGGAAACTCAAATAAAACTTCGACGGGGAGTGGATGGCGTGCGTGGGGTCTGCAGGCGGATGGATGGGAGTTTGTCACCTATTAGGTGACAAAACAGTCGGGGCGGACGGCGAGGCGGGCGGCGCTTCGGCAATGGTCGTCGTGGTTTTTCAAATGGTCGTCGCTGGACGTTGGTCCGGCCGGCGCGCGGCGGCGACGGTGCGTTGACTCCCTCACTTGCCCGCCCAACCTCGCTCGCCGATGCGCGCTGCTCCGCGCCTTTCCACGCCCTCCGCGCCGCCGCTGCCGTGGCGCACGGTGTGGGGCATTTGGACCGTCGTCGGCGTGCTGCTGGTCATCCAGACCTACGTGACGGTGGTCGGCAATCCGCCCGCCACGCTGCGCGGACACCTCTACATCAGCTTCGCGCAGGTGCTGCGCGCGTGGCTCTGGGCGGCGCTGACGCCCGGGGTGTTCTGGCTGCGGCGCTACCTTGCCGCGCAACATCCGAATGCCGCCGTGCGCTTCGCCCTGCACCTGCTGGCGGCGCTGACGATCTTCACTTTCGGGAACCTGCTCCGGCTCTGGGCGATGTATTTCCTCTTCGGCTATTTCCGTCCGGAGGACAAATCGCCGTCGTTCGTCCTCGCCCAGCTCGATGCCCGCAGCCTGATCGACCTCTACCTTTACGCGCTGCTCGTGGCGGTGGGCTACATCAGCGACCTGATGGCGCAACGGCGCGACGACGAGCGGCGCGAGGAGGGACTGCGCGCCCAACTCGCGCAGGCGGAGCTCGCCGCGCTGCGCCAGCAGATCCAGCCGCATTTTCTCTTCAACGCCCACAACGCCGTCGCGGCGCTCATCCGCGAGCACGAGAACGACAAGGCCATCGATGCCATCACGCAGCTCTCAGCGCTGCTGCGGCAACTCATGGAGCACGCGGGCAAGCCCGAGATCGAGCTCTGGCGCGAACTCGACTACGCGCAGGCTTACCTCGCCATCGAAAAACTCCGGCTCGAGGAGCGGCTCATCACGCACTTCCTGATCGACGACGACTGCCTCGACGCCCGTGTGCCGACGCTCATCCTCCAGCCGATCGTCGAGAACGCCGTGCGGCACGGCATCGCCCAACGACGCAATCCCGGCACGCTCACGGTGACGGCGCGACGGCAGGGCGGCATGCTGGCGATCGAGGTGGTGAACGACGCCTCGGAGTTCGCCGAGTCCACCGCGCGCGGTCGCGGCGTCGGGCTCGGCTCCACCCGCGCGCGTCTCGAGCGGATCTTCGGACGCAGCCTCCGTTTCGAGTGCACGTTCAACCAAGGCGGCATCTCGCGCGTCCGGATCGAGTTTCCCTTCCGGACGGCGGTTGCCGCGACTCCTTCCTCCCCTGCATGACGAAGATCCGCACCCTTATCGCCGACGACGAGAAGCCGGCGCGTCGCATCCTCCGCCAACTCGTGCTCGCCGACGAGGAACTCGAGCTGGTCGGCGAGGCCATGGACGGCCACCAGACGCTCGAGCAGATCCGCGCGCACCAGCCGCGGCTGCTGCTGCTCGACGTGCAGATGCCCGGCAAAACCGGGCTCGACGTCCTGTCCGCGTTGCCGCCGGCGGAGCGCCCCGAAGTCGTCTTTGTCACTGCGCACGATCACCACGCGTTGAGCGCGTTCGACTACCACGCGGTCGACTACCTCGTGAAGCCGTTCACCGATGCGCGGTTTCATCGGGCGATGGAGCGCGTGAAGGGCCGCATTCACCACGGCAATTTTTCCGCCGCCGAGAACGCGCTACGCGCGCTCTCCGAGCAGATCCAGCGCGCCACGACCTCCAGCGTGGCCACGACCGAGCCCGCGGCGCCGAGTTACGAGAACGCGCGGCTCGCGGTCAAAGCCGACGGGGAGCTGCATTTCGTGAAGCAGCGCGATCTGCGTTGGGTCGAGAGCCAGGGCGACTATCTGAACCTGCACCTCGTCGATCGCCGGTTGCTCATTCGGATGCCGATGAAGCGCATCGAGCAGCTGCTGCATCCCGCGCAGTTCGTGCGCATCCACAAGTCGACCATCATCAACACGGCCTTTCTCGATCGGATTGTGGCGACGTCGTCGTGCACGCAGGCGGCGCGGCTCGACGACGGCACGACGCTGCTGATCGGCCCTGCGTTCCGCCGCAATCTGGATCGGGTGAAGAACCTGGCTCCAACCTGACAGCGATGGACGTCTGGGATACATCGCGGAATCGGCCACGGTCGCCGCTGGGCGTTTGTCGCGGCGGCGAGTCGGCGCGATGGCTCTCGCATGAACTCACCCCAATGTGGTTTTTCACTGGGTCAGGCGGCGGGGGTCGTCGTTCCCGCGGGGCTCGCTTGCGCCGTGGCGGACATCAGCTACGTGGTCGGCCTCGTGCTGCACGCCGGAGGCAGCCCGAGCCGCATGCTGCAGGGCATCGCGTCCAGCGTGCTTGGTCGTGCGACGTTTGATGGCGGAGCCGCCACGGCTGCGCTCGGTTTGGCGTTGCACACGGGCGTGTCGCTCGGCGCGGCGACGTTGTTCTATGCCGCCTGTCGCCTGCTACCGATCGTGCGGAGACGGTGGTTGATCGGCGGCGTGGTTTTCGGAGCCCTGTTTTACCTGCTGATGCAACTGGCGATCCTGCCGCTCACGCGCTTGCCGCCGCACTCGTTCCCGCCGCCGAATTGGGTGCCGATCTTCATCGCGCACATCACGGTGGTCGGGCCGGTGATCGCGTTCGTGACGCAACGGCGCATGGGAAGACTCGCTGCGAGTTGCCCCTCGTGAACGTCGAGAACAAATCGGAGCATGAGCGCTCGCTCGCACTACGCGCCGGGCTGGCTTTCCTGGCACAGCCGACGATGGTGGCCGGTGTGGTTCCCGGGTTGATTGTCGCGCGAGCGGGCGCGGTTCCTCAAGGCCGAGTGCTTGGCTCCGTCGTGATCACGCTGGGGGCCGGCTTGTTGCTGTGGTGCGTGCGGGATTTCTACGCGAGCGGGCGAGGCACACTCGCGCCTTGGGATCCGCCCAAACGACTGGTGATCGTCGGACTCTACCGGTGGTCGCGTAATCCGATGTATCTGGCCGTGCTGATAATTCTCGCTGGTTGGTGCCTGCTCGTGCCGAGCTCGGCGTTGGTCGCCTACGCCGGAGCGGTGGCGATCTCATTCCAGTGTCGTGTCATCTGGGGTGAAGAGCCGTGGCTGGCGCGCACTTTCGGCGGGGACTGGGCCGCCTACGCTCGCGCGACGCCGCGTTGGTTTCTGCGCTGAGCGTGTGGTGCGTTCATTGGCTGATTGTGTCAGTGTGAATCGGCGCGCGACGGAGCGGCTGGTCGATGCACTAAAAAAACCCCGTCGCTCGCGCAACGGGGTTCCCAGTTCGAAGCTTGATCCAGCTCAGAACTTGTAGCTCGCCGAGACGAAGAACGTCCGGCCAAACATGTCGTAGGTGTTGATATCGCGATTCTGGTCCTGCTCGGAGGCGATGAACGGCGGATCGACGTTGAAGAGGTTGTTCACGCCGACGGTGAGGCGGAGGCCTTGCAGCCAGCGGTTGCTCCATGCCTTGAAGGCGTAGGAAGCGCGCAGGTCGTAGGATTGGTAGGAGTCGACCTTCGCCACGGACGTGCCGCCGACGTCGTCGACGCTCGGGATGAGCGTCTGGTCGGCGCCGATGGTCCAGCTCTTGAACGTCCAGTCGAGTGACGTGAACGTGCGCCAGCGCGGGAACGTGCTCGTGCCGGAGAACGTGCCGGCGAAGTCGAACGGCGGCGTCGTGGGCAGGTTCTGCGTGACGAACGAGTGGATGTAGGTGCCGGCGACCGTGAGGTTGAAGCGCCCCGCGTTCTTCGTGTCGTGCACGTAATCGAGGCGGACATCCGCGCCGTCCTGCCAGACGCCGGCGATGTTGAGTGCGGGATTGGTGAGCCAGACGGCGTCGCTCGCGCCGGAGGTGATCTGGCCGGGAGCGGTGATCTTGGCGCCGTCCTCGAAGTGGTTTTCGCCCGCGACGGAAGTGCCGACGCGAACTTGGTTCACGTAGGGCGAGGCGGTGCCGAATTGCTCGACGGATTGCAGGATCGTCGCGGTCTGCACGGTGCCGATGAGGTCGCGCTCGTCGATGTTGAACCAGTCGACGGTGAGCGTGAAGCCCTTCACCTTGCGGGGAGACCAGACGAAGCCGGCGGTCCAGTTGCGCGATTGCGAAGGGACGAGGTTGGGATTCGAGCCGCCGCGCGAGCGATACTGGCGCGGACCGGTGGTGCCGATGGCGTTGCCGCTGGCGTCGTAGCGATTGAGGCTGAGCGAGGAGGTGAAGCCGGAATTCGACGGGCCGAAGAGCGAGAAGAGCGTCGGCGCGATGAACGACTCGCCGTAGGTGGTGCGGAGCACGAACTCGTCGTTGAACGGCATCCAGCGCAGCGAGTATTTCGGCACGAACGGATCGGTGGTGGAGCTGTAGAGTTCCTTGCGGCCGGCGAGCGCGACTTCGAGCGTCTTGAAGCCCGGCGCGGTGAAGCCGCCGCCGAAGATCGGCACGCGCAACTCGCCGGAGAACGCATCGACCGTCTGCTTCGCGGCGAACGGGTTCGTCGGCGTCGCCTGCAGCCAGAGGCCGAGGCGGTCGTTGCGGTCGTTCACCATCGAGGTGCGCTCGGCGCGCGTGTCGGCGCTGAGGCCGAGTTGCACGGCGCCGGCGGGCAGCGTGAAGACTTCGCCGAAGGCGCGAATGTCCCACGTGATGAGTTGGCTGACGAAGTCCTGATAGCCGTTGCCCTCGAAGCCTTCGATGACGCCGGGAGCCTGCACGCGGGCGAACGGGTTGTAGGTGCCGTTGGCGACGGCGGCGTTGTAGGCCGTGGTGTCGATGAGGTTGAACTGGGTCAGGTGTTGCGTGCTGCGGTTGAGGCCGACGGCCGCCTCCCATGACCACGTGCCGCCGAAGCGGCCCTTGAGGCCGAACACGCCGCGGAGGCCGAGCGTGTCGCCCGAGCGCAGGCGCGGGTAGTCGACGAAGCGGTTGCGCACGCTGACGGTGACGCCGGTGGGATTGAACGGGTTCGTGCCGGCGACGTTGCTGGAGACGGGCTGCGCGTTGAGCGAACTCCACGTGTAGCTGTTGGTCGCGAGGATGTCGGTGAAGCCGGAGAGAGTATCCGTGAACTTGTGCTCGGCGGCGAACGCGGCGCTGCGGCGGGTGCTGCGGAGGGCCATCGTGGCTTTCTCGGAGAGATCGAAGAAGCGCGTGATCTGATCGCCGTCGTAGGGACCGGTGTAGATGCCTTGGGCAACGAGGTCGGCGAGCGAGAGGTCGAGGTTTTGCGGGGGCGCGTTGAGGCCGGGCTTGAGGTAGTAGAACGTGCTGCCGCCGTCGGCGGAGATGACTCCGGCGTAGCTCGCGGTGCGGAACTGATTCCGGCCCCAATCGCGCTCGAATTGGAACAGCGGGTCGGAGCTGCGCCACTCAGCGGAGACCGTCACCTGTGTCTTGTCGTTGCCGACGCCGTAGGTGGCGAAGGCTTGGCGCGTGGCGCGATTGCTGGCTTCGGGCGACCAGCTGAAGCTGCCGCCGACTTCGACGCCGGTGAAGTTCGTCTTCAGGATGATGTTCACCACGCCGGAGACGGCGTCGGAGCCGTAGGTCGCGGACGCGCCGTCGGTGAGGACTTCGATGCGTTCGACCGCGGCGATGGGAATGAGCGAGACGTCGACGAACGAGCCGCCGCCAGTCGCGGCAACGGGAGAGACGGCGGCGCGGCGGCCGTTGACGAGGACGAGCGTCGCGCGATTGCGCAGCGCGACGGATGAAGCGCCGTTGGTGCCGTTGGCGCGGGTGTTGCCGTTTTCCTGGCCGAGGTTGCCGCGGCCGAAGAAGAACGGGTTGGCCTTCTTCAACACGTCGGTGAGATCGCTGGTGACGCCGGTGCTGGCGATGTCGGCGGCGGTCATGACCGTCACGGGCACGGCGGGCGTGTCGGCGGCGATAGGGATGAGCGAGCCGGTGACGACGAACTTGTCGAGTTTGACGGTATCGTCCTTCGCGGATTCGGCGGAGGCGGGGGCTGTTTGCGCGAGCGCGAGGCCCGGTGCGGAAAGCAGGGCGGCAAAGCCGAGGCAGTAAAGCCGGCGGAGCGCCGCCTGCGGGGTGCAGGTGCGGGGAGGTATCATGTGTTTGCGGTGTGGGTGGGCGGGACGGGATTGCCTCGCCCTCCGTCCGCGAAAACGCCCGGAGCGCGACGGGCCGCAACGCGCGCGCGGCGTCCATTGGGGTTGGCGCGCCGACCATGGCCGAAAACGGATTTTCGGCAGGGCGGCGGAGTGGGGCGCCGTGCGATGCGCGCGTTGACCGGGCGACGCGACGCGTTCACGGTGCGGGCGTGGGACAGGACCTGAGCGAACTCTTCGATGTCGTGGACGAGCGCGATTGCGTGATCGGGCGCGCGCCGCGCGGCGAGGTGCATGCGCGCGGGCTGCGGCATCGGGCGGTGCACGTGTTCGTCACGAATCGCTCCGGTCAGGTCTTTCTGCACCAGCGCTCGCTGACGAAGGACACTTTCCCCGGACTTTGGAACTCGTCGTGTGCCGGGCACGTCGGCGCGGGCGACGACTACGATGAGACGGTGCTGCGGGAGCTGGAGGAGGAACTGGGGTGCGTGCCCGCCGTTTCGCCGCGGCGACTGTTCAAGATCGAGGCGCGCCCCGAGACCGGCGAGGAGTTCGTCTGGGTCTACCGTGTCGAGGCCGAGGGGCCGTTCGCGCTGAATCCGGCGGAAATCCAGCGCGGTGACTGGTGCAGCATTGCGGACGTGGACGCGTGGCTGGCGGCGCGTCCGGAGGAGTTCGCCCGATCTTTCCTGTTCCTCTGGCCGCAAGTGCGGCCGTCGCTCACTGCGGGCGGCAGCCCTTGAGGCGGTCGAATTCCTTCTGACTCATCAGTCGGCGCGGGAGGCGTTTTTCGGCCTCCTTGAGCAGGCGGTCCCACTGATCGTCGGTGCCGTCGAAATCGATCCACGGGTTATGGTGGCCGGTTTTTTTGCTGAAGGTCACATTGCCGCCATGGAAGCGGACACAGATGTTCCACTTCTTGCCTTCGTCGTCTGATTCCCACCAACCGAATTCCATGCGCGGGAGTGTGGGGCGCAAGGGCGGGACGGCAAGCCGCTTGCGCGCGGAACGGGATGGACGCGCCGCCGGGGACCCGCACGATGCGCGCATGGGCCGCCCTCTCGTCTTCCTTTTTGCGTTAACGCTCGCTGTGCTCGCAGCTCGTGCGGATCCGGTCGGCCACGAGATTGCCCGGAAGCACGCGGCGCGCGGCGGTGGGAAATTTCGCGACGTGAAGTCGCTCTACATCGAAGGCAAGACACTCATCGGCGGCGAAATCATCGACATCCGGATGTGGTCGGAGCGGCCGAACAGATTGCGGGTCGAGAGCTCGATGGGCGCGCGCAAGGTCACTCAAATCTACGACGGCCGGCACGAACCGGTGATCCAGCACACGGAAGTCGAGGGCGGTCGTCCGATGCGCATGACGCCCGGCGAGCGCCGGGATTTCATCACGAACGCCGACTTCGACGGGCCGCTCGTCGATTTCGCCGCGAAAGGCAATTCGGTCGACTACGCGGGCGACGAGGTGGTCAACGGCAGTCCGGCGAAGAAGCTGCTCGTGATGGGCGCCCAGGGGGACGTTTTTTTCGTTTGGGTCGACGCGAAGACGTTCGAGATGGTGAAGCGCGGTGTGTTTCGCACGGCGAACGACAAGCGCGTGTTGATCGAGACGATCTTCGGCGATTTTCGCGAAGTGGCCGGATCGCTCCAGCCGCATCGCATCGAGACGAAGATCGGCACGCGTTCGATCTACCTGATGGTGCTGACGCGCATGGTGGCAAACATCGCGGCGGCCCCGGAGCTGTTCACTGTGCCGGAAAAATGGCCGTTGCTGCCGGTCGAGTTCAAGAGCGAGTCGGCGGGCGCGCCAGCGGCGCCGGCCGCGCCGGCTGGGTTGAACCACTGAGCGCCGAGCGACGCGGGTGCTACTCGCCGAGCTTCTTGGCCGGCGTGAGATAATTCTGCACGTAATCGTGCACGGCGGCGCGGAGCGGAGTCATCGGGCGGTCGTAGCCGCTGGCGCGGAGCTTCGACGTGTCGGCCTGCGTGAAGTATTGGTATTTGCCGCGGAGATTCTCCGGGAGGTCGATGAACTCGATGTCGGGTTTGCGGCCCATGCCCGAGAAGATGGCGTGGGCGAGTGCGAGCCACGTGTTGGCCTCGCCGGAGCCGAGGTTGTAGAGGCCGGCGGCGGTCGGTTTTTTCTCGGCGAAGTGGATCGTCATCTCGACGGCGTCCTTCACGTAGAGGAAGTCGCGCTTCTGCTCGCCGTCCTTGTAGTCGGGCCGCTCGCTCTTGAAGAGCTTCAGCTTGCCGGTGGCGGTGATCTGGCCGAAGGCCTTGTTCACCAGCGAGCGCATGTCGCCTTTGTGGTCTTCGTTCGGGCCGTAGACGTTGAAATACTTCACGCCGACGATGCGCTTCAGCCAGCCTTGCCGCTGCGCATGGAGATCGAAGAGGTGCTTCGAGTAGCCATACATGTTGAGTGGGCGCAGGACGGCGAGATTCTCGGACTTGTCGTCCATCCCGCGCTCGCCGTCGCCGTAGGTGGCGGCGGAGGAGGCGTAGATGAAGCGTATCTCGTGCGCGAGGGCCCAGGCGGCGAGCTCCTTGGTGTAGTTGAAATTGTTGTCGATCAGGTGCGAGGCGTTCCGCTCGGTGGTGGCGGAGTTCGCGCCGAGGTGGAAGACGGCGGTGAAGCGCCCGAAGGCCTTGTCGTTGGTCGCCAAACGGGCGCGGAAATCGCCCGCCTCGACGTAGTCCGCGAATTTCAGCGGCACGAGGTTCTTCCATTTTTCGTCGGAGCCGAGGACGTCGGTGACGACGATGTCGGTGATCCCGCGCTGGTTCAGCGCCCAAACGAGCGCGCTGCCGATGAAACCGGCGCCGCCGGTGACGAGGATGCGACCTGAGAGCGGGGAGGGCATGAGCGGAAAAGTCTAGAGTCTAGAGCGAGGAGTCCAGAGCTGAGGGAGGACGGAAGCCAGACGGAAAAACGCGGCGAGGGAGCGAGGTGGCGCGGGTGTCGCGCCTGCAGCGGTTTGGTGGCAGGCTGGAAGCCTGCGCTACGCTCAATCCCGCGAGAGCTCGTCGGCACGGCGGGCGGCGGCGGCGACGGTGGCGCGGAGCAGGTCGCGGAACTTGGCGCCGGCGAGCACTTGCAGGCCGGCGTAGGTCGTGCCGTTGGGCGAGACGACCTGATCGCGCAGGGCTTCGGGCGTCGCGCCGGTGTGGGCGAGAAGTTTGAGCGAGCCGAGCGCGGTTTGCGCGGCGAGGCGTTGCGCGACGTCAGGCGGGAGGCCGGCGGCGATGCCGCCGTCGCGGAGCGCGCCGATGAATTCGAAGACGAAGCCCGGGCCGCTGCCGCCGACGGCGGTGACGGCGTCGAAGTATTCCTCGTCGAGCGCAACGAACTCGCCCAGCGCGCCGAGCATGCGCTCGACGGTGACGCGGTCGGCGTCGGTCAGCGGGGCTTGCGAGCAATAGGCGGTGATGCCGGCGCCGATGGCGGCGGGAGTGTTCGGCATGGTGCGCACGAGGTTGCGCGCGTGCGGAAAGGTCTGCGCGAGACGCGCGATGCGTTTGCCAGCCAGCAGCGAGATGACGAGTTTGCCGGCGGTGAGTTCAGCGAGGCGCGGGTCGGCGGTCGCGAGCGATTGCGGCTTGAAGGCGACGACGACGATGTCGGCGGGACCGAGCAGGCGAGCGAGGTCGGATTCGCAGGCGATGCCGGTTTCGGCGGCGAGTTTCTGGGCGGAAGCGCCGGATTTGCTCGTGCAGGCGATGGAGGCGGGCGCGTGGATTTTCTGCGCGAGGAGGCCGCGAATGATCGCGGAGCCGAGGCGGCCGGAGCCGAGGAAGGCGAGGGTGTGAGCCACGGCGCGTTGATGCCGCGCGCGGTGCGGGCCGGCAAGCGTGGCGTGAGTCAGTGGTCGCGGTGGCGTTCCGCACGCTCCCCGCCATCCGTGCAGGCGGGACGCCTGCGCTACGTGGTCACTCGAGCGGATCGGCGGCGAATTTCTGGCTGATTTCCACCCAGTGTTTCTGCGCGTTGAGCCAGTGCGGGCTCTGACGGATCTGCGTCATCGTGCGCGTGGTGTGGTTGCAGAAGAGATAGCTGCTGTCGCCGAGGCGGATGCAGGCGTCGTAGTGCGTGCCGGCGGCGTCGGCGGCGAAGGCGAAGTCGCCCACGCCGAGCTTCTGGCCCGCCAGTTCCTTCAGCATCGAGGCGAGATCGAGGGTGAAGTGCTGCTTGTATTTCTCGGGTCGCGGGCCCTCGTAGGCGAGGATGGCGTTGCGGTCGGCGCGCAGCGAGACGAGCACCCACTCGTTGAAAACGGTTTCGCCGTAGGTGGCGTTCATGCGCGCAAGCGCGGCGGTAACGGCGGTGCGGGCGTCGACGAGATTCATGGTTCCGATAAAGATTCGCGCGGGTGCGCGCGCCAGCCAATTGTTGCCCGCGTCCGCGCAGGCGGCGGGGTTGACGACTATTTTGCGGCGACCTGCATCGGCACGACGCGCTGGCCCTCGGCGATGCGGTCGCCGGGGTAGAGGATGACTTCGTCGCCTTCCTTGAGTCCGTCGACCACTTGCGTCTCGGCGCCGGAGCTGCGGCCGGCTTTCACGGGGACGAGTTGCGCGCGGCCGTCGCGGAGCACGAAAGCCGCCCAATCGCTGCCGCGGCGAAACAGGCCGGACGACGGCACCTTCAAGACGCGCGCGTCCTCCCACACGATGACGCGGGCCTCGACGCGGAAATTGTCGCCGAGCGAGCGGCGCTGTTCGAGCGGGGTCGTGATGTCGACGACGACGTTCACGCGCTGCTCCTCGACGCCGAGCGCGGAGATCTTGGTGAAGGCGGCGGGTTCGACGAGGCGGACCCGGCCGGCGAGCGGCGTCGCGCCGCCCCACTGATCGAGGAGCACGGTCGCGCCCGACGGGATCGCGGCGCCGTCGCGCGAGAGCATTTCGACGACGACTTCGAGGTCCGCGGGATCGCCGATTTCGACGAGCGGCATGCCGGTGGTGACGGCGCGCTCGCTTTCCTGGAAAACATGGAGCACGCGACCGCTGACGGGCGAGCGGACCTCGATGGGCGAGTGGGCGGTGCGCGCGGATGCGGGCGTGCCGGCGTTGGCAGAGAGTTCGGCGTCGGCTTGGGCGAGCGCGCCGGCGGCGGAGGCGACCTCGCGGGCCGCGGCGGTCTCGCGCATCTGCGCGCTTTCGAGGTCCTGCGGCGAGACGGTTTTGGCGGAGAACATCTGTTCGATGCGGCGCAGCTCGCTCTTGGCGAGTTCGTGCGCGGTGCGGCTTTTTTCCAACATGCTGCGCGCGGCGTCGCGGCGAGCTTCGGCGAGCGCGCGGTTGCGGGCGTCGAGCGGCGAGGCGGACAGGGGATCGATCGTGGCGACGACGGTGACGTTGGCCTCGATCTCGGCACCGGGCTTGAACGGGATGCGGCGCAGCTGGCCGGTGACCGGAGCGGCGACGACATAGCGCTGCTTGATGCGCGTCTTGCCTTCTTCGCTGACGGTGGCGCGCAGCGGGCCGAAGGCGGCGCGCGCGGTCTCGACGGGCGCGGGCTTGGGGCGCAGGCCGAGTGCGATCAGGGCGAGCACTGCTACGCCGATGACGTAGGGCAGCCAGCGGCGCGCGGGGCGTTTGGCGGGAGCGGGAGAGGGTGAAGTCGGAGAGTTCATGAGGAAATGAAAAATCTGAATCGTTCTCGTTCTCTTACTCGTTCTCGTTCTCTCGGCCAAACAAAGGAGCGCAGCGGCGCAAACCAAGAGAACGAGAACGATTACGAGAATGAGAACGAGGGAAAGGCATGAGGCATATGGTCGATCACTCGGGGGCTTTCAGTGCGCCGATCAAGTCGAGTTGCTTGAGTTTACGGAGGACGACGAAGGCGGAAAACGTGGAGGCGGCGAGCACGACCACGATCGCGAAGGTGTAAGTGTAGCTGGTGAACACGAGCGGCAGGCGCACGGTCTCGGTGTTCACGGATTGGATGATGCCGGTGGCGAGGCCGGTGCCCAGCGCGAGTCCGAGCGGCAACGCGAACAGGGCCAGCAGCGCGAGTTCGATGACGATAATTGCGCCCACCTCGCGTTGCGTGAGGCCGATGACGCGCAGCGTGGCGAGTTCGCGCGCGCGTTCGGCGAGCGAGATGCGGGCGTTGTTATAGATGACGCCGAAGGCGACGATGACGGCGAACGTGAGGTAGATCGTTTGGATGAGGCCCATGCTTTGCGCGGTGGTCTCGCGGAACGACTGCCGCATCGATTCCTTGATCGCGACGGAGCTGACGCGCGGGATGCCTTTCAAGGCGCGCAGGAAATCGGCGCGGCGGGCGGTATCGAGCGTGATGCTGGCGCCGGTGACGACGTCGCCTTCCTCGAGGAAGCGGTTCACGGCGTGGCGTTCCATGTAGGCGGCGATGCCGGTGAAGTCCTCGGCGAGAGCGACGAGTTTCACGGCGCGAATCGGGCGCTTGCCCTCGAGCGCCTCGACGATGAGTTCGTCGCCGGGACGCGCGCCTAGCACTTGCGCGAGTTTGGCCGAGACGATCAGGCCTTCGGTCGGCGGGACGATTTCGCGCTGGTGCACGTCGACGGCGCGGCTGTGCTGGCCGCCGACCTCGAGGCTGCGCAGGCCGATCTGGCGGCTGCGGCCGTTGAAGTGGATGCGCACGGCGGCGGAGCGGGAGGGCTCGACGTTCACGACGCCGGGCAGGCGCTCGAATTCGTGGAGGATGCGGCCGCTCGACGGCTCGGCGAGGCCGAGATTGATGTCCTGGCGTTGCACGACGTCCCACTGGAAATCGAGCACGTCGGCGATGCCGGCCTTGAAGGTGTTGGGGAGGATCAACAGCGCGGTGGCGAGCGCGAGTCCGGCGATGGTCATCAGCGCCTGCACGGGGCGGCGCTCGATGTTGCGGACGGCGATGCGGAACGAGGTGCCGAAGAACTTGCCGACGCCCGCGCGCTCGAGGAGCGAGGGGCGGTAGTTGGCCGGTGGTTCGGGCCGCATGGCTTCGGCGGGCGGCAGTTTCGCGGCGCGGCGCACGGCGCCGAAAACGCCGAGCACCACGGCGCCGGCGCCCACGGCCACGGCGACGAGGACCGCGTCGCGATCCAGTTGGAACTCGAGCGACGGGAAGCGGAAGAACAGCGTATACATGTGCACGAGCTTGTTCCCGAGCCCGATGCCGCCGAGGGTGCCGAGCACGGCGCCGCCGACGGCGATCACGGCGGCGAATTTGAGGTAGTGCACGACGATCTGGCGGTTGGTGAAGCCGAAGGCCTTGAGGATGGCGATCTGTTCGCGCTGCAGGGCGAGCAGGCGCGTCAGGACGGAGTTGGTCATGAACGCGGCGACGCTGAGAAACACGGCGGGGAAGCCGATCGAGAGGATCGTGAGCACGCGGATCTCGTCGGTGACGCGGATGTGCGATGGGTGGTCCTTGCGGCCGAAGGCGCCGAAGCCGCCGTAGGGTTTGAGGAGCGCGTCGAGTTCCGCGATGACGGCGGACTCGCGCGCGCCCGGCTCGAGCGTGAGCGAGACGCGGTTGAAGGCGCCGTAGAGGTCCCACGCGGTCGCGACCTCCTTGTAGGGCATCCAGAAAATGCCGTAGGTGCGGTTGTCGGGGAGGGCGGCGCCGGGGCGCGACTCGAAGATGTATTCGGGCGAGAGGACGATGCCGACGACGCGGAACTCGTGGCGGCGGCCGTTGAGGAGCATCGCGAGCGTGTCGCCGGGCTGGAGTTTGTTGGCGTCGGCGAACGCCTCGCCCACGAGCACCTCGCCGCGCGCGCCGGGCGAGAGCCAGCGGCCGCGGCGGAGGAAAAGGCGGTTGAGTTCGGTGTCGGTGTGATCCGGCACGGAGCGCACGAGGCCGCTGGCGGGTTCATCGAGGCCCGGCAGATCGAGCGTAACCTGGACGGCGATGTCGGTCTGCACGGACGCGACGCCGGGGATGGCGGCGATGCGCGACGCGAGGTAGTTGGGGGCGCGCTTGAGCGAGGCGAAGATCTCGGCGAAGCGGTTGGTCTGGTAATAGGCGGCGCGCGTGCCGTCGAGCGAGGCGATGAGGCTGCGCGCCATGATGAGCATCGCGAGGCCGCAGGCCATGACCAGCGTCACCGCGGTCGCCTGGCCTTTGAGGCGGCGCAGGTCGCGGAGGAGCTTGCGGTCGAGGTGGCTGATCACGGCGGACGGAGAACGGAGGACAGAGGACCAGAGGCCGGGGTGGGGCGCGGGTTACCAGCGGAGCGTGGAGGGTTCGGCGCGGGTGGCGTTGCGGTGTTCGCTCTGGACCTTGCCGTCCATGAAATGGATCACGCGGTCGGCCATGTCGGCCATCACGGCGTTGTGGGTGATGATGACGGTGAGAGTGCCGAGTTCGCGGTTCACGCGCTGGATCGCTTCGAGGACGACGATGCCGGTTTTCACGTCGAGCGCGCCCGTGGGCTCGTCGCAAAGGAGGACTTCGGGGCGCTTGGCGATCGCGCGGGCGATGGCGACGCGTTGTTGTTCACCGCCGGAGAGCTGGGCGGGGAAGTGGTCCATGCGCGGGGCGAGGCCGACCATCTCGAGCGCGACCTCGGGCGCGAGCGGGTGCGTGGCGATTTCGGTGATGAGCGCGACGTTCTCGCGGGCGGTGAGGCTCGGGATGAGGTTGTAGAACTGGAAAATGAAGCCGACGGACTCGCGGCGGTAGAGGGTGAGGCGCTCCTCGGTGGCGTGGGTGAGATCGATGTCGCGGTAACGGAGTTCGCCGGAGGTTGGGATGTCGAGGCCGCCGAGCTGATTGAGGAGCGTGGTCTTGCCGGAGCCGGACGGGCCGAGGAGGACGACCAGTTCGCCGGCGCGCAGGTCGAGGTCGACGCCGGCGAGGGCGCGGACCTGCGCGGCGCCTTCGCCGTAGACCTTGGTGAGTCCGCGGACGTGGAAGACTTGTTCAGCAGGGGCGGCGGCGGGCGACATGCGTGGTGCATGGTGCGTCGAGCCCGGGCGAAGTCAAAGATGCGGGCGCGAAACCCGACGGCTTATCGGCTAACGTCGCCGTCTCTAATATCGCGCCAGCGAGTGGCGGGTTGTGGCTCGTTCGTTCGTCAGTCGGCGCGAAATTCGTGGCGCTCCCGTGCTGGCGGAGGTCGGGGCGACGCGGGAGCGCACGAGGGCTTCGCGGACCTTGAGGCGCAAGAGCGCGCGCTGGCCTTGTTCGCTGCGGTGCTTGATCGGGCTGAGCAACGCGGGATCGGCGCGGCCGAGCCGGGCGAGCATGCGGGCGTCCTCGGCGTC
>JACRHT010000010.1 GCA_016217545.1 Opitutia bacterium
CTTCTCGTCGGCGAGGGAATCGAGCTCGCTCTGGAGTTCGGTGAACTCGGCGTCGTAGTTCGCGAGGTCATCGGAATTCTTGGTCGGATCCTGGTAGAGCGTGTGGAGCTCGCCGAGGCGTTCGAGGACCTTGCCGGTCACCTTGAGCACGCCGTCTTGCGACTGCAGGAACGAGATCGAATTCGCGATGTTGGTGTTGGCCGCGCTGGAGCGCTTCGCGGCGGCGGACAATTTCATCGACACGGCGAGGCCGCCGGCGTCGTCCGCAGGATTGACGATCTTCGAGCCGCTCGAGAGGCGATTGAGGCTCTTTTGGAGCATTTCATTCGACGCGGCCAGGTTGTTCGACGCGACGGTCGCGGCGAAGTTGCTGTTGATGACAACTGACATGGTATCTTCCTTGATTTTAGATGCGACGTCCGTGTCGCATTCGGCCCCAGATTAGCGGTTCCAGGACGGACCGGCCTTGGTTTCTGATTCGCGGCAACAGAGGTAACGGCGCGCGAGGGGGAAAATTTAGCCGCCGACAAGCGGAAAAAATTTCCGGTGGTGTTTCGCGCGATCGCGTCGCGAAGAGGCTTTCACTCGGGAAACCGCGATTTCCACTGGTCAAAATTTGCCGGGCAAAATTTTTCTGCGGAACGCAGATTCATTTAACTTTTTGCCGGGACGGCCGATGAAGGTGTGGGGCAGTCCGCGCCTTTCACGCGGCGGCCCCGCGACACACTCCCATGGCCGGCATCAAAATCTCGAACCTCCTGCAGAACTCCGCTTTCGATTGGCAGGAAATCGTCACGAAGCTGATGGACGTGCAGCGCACCGCGACCATCAAGCCGGTCGAGGCGGAGGTCGCGAAGAACCAGGAAAAGACCACCGCCCTCGGCGAGATCAACACGCTCCTCGAGAACCTGAAGTCCGCTGCGCAGGCGATGCGCACCGACAACGTCTTTTCCCTGCGCTCGGTCTCCTCCGCCTCCAGCACCACCTGGTCCTCGACCTCGTCCAACGGCGCGGCGGTCGGCTCGTATACCTTCGACGTCACCCAGCTCGCCACGAGCGCGCGCCTCGCCGGCGCCGACAACATCGGCTCGTCCCTCTCCGCCACCGACGACGTTTCCGGCCTGACGGTGGCCAATCTCCGCACCGCCACCGCCGTGAAGGCCGGCACTTTCACCGTCAACGGCAATCAGGTCACCGTCGCCACCACCGATTCGCTCGAGGATGTCTTCGACGCCATCTCGACCGCCACCGGCGGCGCCGTGACCGCCAGCTACAGCGCGGCGACGGACAAGGTGACCCTGACCGGTTCCTCGACTGTCGTGCTCGGCGCGGCGAACGACACCAGCAATTTCCTCTCCGTCTTCAAACTCGCCAACAACGGCGCATCCTCGGTCGCCAGCTCCGGCAAGCTCGGCACGTTGAAGACCACCGCCGCCCTCGCCAGCGCCGGTCTTGCCACCACGCCGAGCGGCTCCGGCTCGTTCGCCATTAACGGCGTGAGCATCAGCTACAATTCCGCGACCGACACGATCTCGAGCCTCATCTCCCGCATCAACAAGTCCACCGCCGGCGTCACCGCGAGCTACGACTCCGCGAACGACCGCATGATGCTCACGAACAACACGACGGGCGACGTGGGCATCGGCGTCACCGACGACAGCAACGGCATCCTCGCCGCGCTCGGCCTCACGAGCGGCGCCGGCGCCAGCCTGACCCGCGGTAAGAACGCGCTCTTCACGGTCAACGGCGGCGAAACGCTCAGCAGTGCCAGCAACACCCTCACCGACAGCGTGCATGGCATCAGCGGGCTCTCCGTCACGGTCAACACGGAGCAGGAACAGACCCTCACGGTCGGCAGCGACGTCGCGTCGATGCAGGGCTACATCACCAAATTCATCGACGCTTTCAACGCCGTCCAATCCAAGATCGACGAGGATACCAAGATCACGATCACCGGCACCAACGTCGCCACCTCCGTCCTCACCGGCGACCACGAAGTGGAAGGGTGGGGCACGAAGCTGCGCGACCTCGCGTTCAACACCATCAGCGGCCTGTCGGGCACGATCGACCAGCTCAACGACCTCGGCATCGATTTCGACGGCATCAGCAATCAGCTCAAAGTCACCGACAGCGAGAAGCTCGCGACCGCCCTCACCGACAAGCCCGACGACGTCAGCGCGTTCTTCCTCACCTCGAGCACGGGCTTTGTTTCGAAATTCTACACGTCGCTCACCACGCTGACTTCCGACAATCGCGCCCAGCAGTCCCGGCTCAGCAAGGCCAACGAAAGCCTGAACGACCAGCTCGATCGCCTGAAGACCCAGTTGGCCGCGGAGGAGGAGCGGCTCACCACCGCCTTCATCAAGATGCAGCAGGCCCAGTCCGCCGCGCAAAGCCAGGCCTCCGCGCTCGACAACGCCTTCGGCAACAACAACAGCGACAACTGACGATGAACGCACTCCGCCGCTCCTTCGTCATCGTTGCCGCCGGCCTCGCCGGCACCTTCCTGCTCGCCGGCTGCGAGCTCACGCCCGACCTGAACGACCCGGTGCGCTTCGGCCCGTATTACGCCCCGCGCAATTTCGCCGGCGAGAAACAGATGCCCGCCGAGGTGCGCCGCGTGCTCGTGTTGCCGGTGGCGCTCGGCGCACTCGGACCGGAGGAAACGGCGATCACGCTCGATGCCGCCGTGACGCAGGCGTTGCAGGTTCAGCAACGTTTCGAAGTCGTCTCGCTGCCCCGCGCGGAGTTGCGGCGGCTGTTCGGCACGGCGGAGATTTCGTCCACCGCCGCGCTGCCCCACGGCATGCTCGATGAATTGGCCAAGCGATTCGCGGTCGACGCGGTGCTTTTCACCGACGTGACCGTTTACCAGCCTTACCGCCCGCAATCGATCGGCCTGCGCAGCAAGCTGGCGACCACGCGCGACGTCCGCCTCGTTTGGACGTTCGACGAAGTGATCTCCGCCAGCGACCCCGCCGTGGCCAACAGCGCGCGCCGCCAACCCTTCGTGGAGGCCCAAGGCCGCAGCCCGGTCGACCTCAGCCCGGCCACCCTGCTCAGTCCCTCCCGCTACGCCGCCTTCGCGGCCGGCGAGATGTTCCGCACTTTGCCCCCGCGCTGATCTCATGCGCACTTTGACAGTTTACATCTAAAGAATCCCCGCGATCCGACGATATTGACCCTATCAACCAACGGCGTTCCCTGCCATCAGCGGCTGACCGTTCCTACCAACGCTGAGTCCATGATTCATTCCACTTCTCCCTCTGACCGGACGGCACGAACGGACGCTGTGCCGCTGGTCCCGCAAAAACCCGTGGTTCGCGGTCCCGGTGCCGACAGCTTCTCGGCCGGGCAATCCGCCACGCTGCACGCCGCCCTGAAGGCGCAGCCCGAAATCCGTCCCGAGGTCGTCGCGCGCGCCAAGGAGCTCGCCGCCGATCCGAATTATCCGTCCGCCGACATCCTCCGCCAGGTTGGAGCGGCGATCCTCAATTCCCCGGATCTTTCCGAAGACCAGTCCTGAGCCCACCATGGTTGCCCAAGACTACGCGCGGACCTACCGCTCCAACGCGGTTCTCACCGCCAGCCCCGGCCAGCTCGTGCTGATGCTCTACGATGGCGCGCTGCGCGCCCTCCACGGCGCCCGTGGCGGCTTCGAACTCTCCAGCGAAGATCCCCGGCGCTACGAAGTGATCAATACCCAGCTCCTCAAGGCGCAGGCGATCATCTCCGAACTCCAGGGCACGCTCAATCTCGAGGCCGGCGACGGCAAGTTCGCCCGCGAGATGCACCGCCTCTACGACTACTACCTCCGCCGCCTGATGGAGGCCAACCTCCGCAAGCAGCAGGAGCCGATCATCGAGGTCGAGCGTCTGCTCGGCGACGTGCGCAACGCGTGGGCCGAGATGCTCGCCAAGCACGAAAGTTCGACGACCGAGCACGTTCGCGGCGTCGCCTGATCCAATGGAGACGCCGCTCCAGACCGCGCAACGCCTGCTCACTGCTCTCGAGGACCTCGCGAGCCAGGAGTCGGTGTTGCTGCGTTCGCTGGATCTGGTGGAAGCGGTCCAAATCTCCGAGCGCGCCGCCCCGCTCGTCGAAAAGCTCTGCACGCTCGCGGTCGATCCCACGGTCGCTTTGCTCCGTCCGCGCGTGGAGGAGCTCGTCGCGCAGCGCCGGCGCAACGCCGTGCTGCTCGATTCCCACCTCGCCCGGTTGCAAGGCGAACTGCGACGGATCGACGAGGCGCGCAGCCGCCTCGCGCGCGTCGCCCCCGTCTATTCCGGCGGTGCGCCTCTCGTCGAATCGCGACTCAACACCGCGGCGTAACCTGCACGCGTCGTCCGCGTTTTCCTCCGGGCCGGCATCAGCCGGCCCTTTTTGTTTCGGTGCCTCAGCTGCGTGAGCCCCAAAAGAAAGGCCTCCCGCGGGAGACCTGAACGTGAGCGATCAGTTTAAGGGAAGGGTCAAACCGCCTCGGCGAGCCGGGCGCCGGCGTCTTCCGTCGGGACGATGTCGACGGCGACCGCCATCCACTCCGCCGCCACTTTCCGCGCTTCGCTGGTCCAGTTCACATCGGGCTTGGAGAAAATCGAGTGCGTGGCGCTTTGCTCGGTGCCCTTCCATGACAGCGCAGCCTTGAGGCAGGGCGTGCCATCGGCGAGGGCGTAGCTTTGCAGCAGCACCTGGCCGCGGGAAATCAGGCCGGCCGCCGTGCGGACGCTCAAGTTCAGTCGCGCGAGGCCGAGATGATAGTTCACGGTGCGGGAGGTTTCCCAGCTGCCATCGAGGGGCGCGGGATCATCCGCCGCCAGGGCGCGCTCGAAATCGGACAGGAAGGAGAGCAGGCGAGTGTGCATGAACAGAAAGAGTCAATCGCCTCAATCGCCACTCTGGGGCGAAACTTGAGGAATATTTTTCGGGAATAAGCGGAAAGAAAGCTCGCGGTCCCGGCTAGGGCCGATTGGCTGATGCCCCTTCCGCATGCGTGATTCCTCATCACTGTCTCCGGCGCCTTCCGACCCTTCGCGACGCAATGCGGTCCTGCTGCTGGAAGACAATGAGATCATCGCCAGCATGCTCACGGCGCTGCTGAAATCCATGTCGTTGCGTGTGATCTGGTGTGCCGACGGAGCGAGTGCGGAGCGGGTTTTCGCGGAGCGTCATGGCGAGGTGCTGCTCGTGCTGGCCGATTGTCGTCTCCCGGATGTCGACGGCCGCGATGTTTGCGCGCGGTTTCGCACCCGGATTCCCGAACTTCCCGTTTTGGTCACCAGCGGCAGCGTCTCCGGTCGTGGCGTCGCTCCGCTCGAGCGCAACCGCCTGGTCGAATATCTGCCCAAGCCTTACGCGCCTTCGGAGGTGCTGACGCGCGTGCGGCGGCTGATGGACGCCGCCAGTAGCGCCGGACCTTTGAACACAGGAATGGTTTGAACCGTTCGCCGGTGTCCTCTAGCGGTGTAGGTTCCAACTGATTCGCGGCCTCGCGCCGCTCGCGCACCCCATGTCGTTCGAGAAAGTCCTCATCGTCGAAGACGAGCCCGTCGTCCGCAATCTCCAGACCGAGATCTTCACGCGGCGCAAATTCATCGTCGCGACGGCCGAGACGCTCGCGCAGGCCGAGTCGTTGCTGACCAAGGAGTCGTTCGACCTCGTGATGCTCGACATCCGTCTGCCCGACGGCGACGGCCAGCAATTCCTCGAGCGCCTCGCGACGCTCCCCGAGCGCCCGCTCGTGGTGATGGTCACCGGCTACGGCTCGATCGAATCCGCCGTGTCGTGCATGCGCGCCGGCGCGTTCGACTACGTGCTGAAGCCTTTCACGCCCTCGCAGATCGATATCATCATCAAGAAGGGCCAGTCCTACCGCCAGTTGCTCCAGGTCAACAAGCTCCTCAGCGACCAGCAGGGCGAGGACGAGGGAGCCATCGTGGGCAAAAGCCCGACGATGCTCCGCCTCCGCCAGCTCATCGAGCGCGTCGCTCCGACCGACGCCACGGTGCTCA
Source organism: Opitutia bacterium (assembly GCA_016217545.1). Lineage (NCBI taxonomy): Bacteria > Pseudomonadati > Verrucomicrobiota > Opitutia > Opitutia bacterium. The sequence goes on from JACRHT010000010.1 coordinate 6,009, forward strand.
TCACCGGCGAGAACGGCACGGGCAAGGAAATGGTCGCGCGCGAACTCTACCGCCGCAGCCCGCGCCGCCAGAATCCCTTCATCAAGGTCAACTGCGCCGCGATTTCCGAGAATCTGATCGAGAGCGAGTTCTTCGGCCACGAGCGCGGCGCGTTCACCGGCGCCACCGACCGCCGCGAAGGCCGCTTCGAACTCGCCAACCAAGGCACGCTGCTCCTCGACGAAGTCTCCGAAATTCCCGCGAACCTTCAGGCGAAGCTCCTGCGCGTGCTCCAAGAGCGCGAATTCGAGCGCGTCGGCGGCAATCGCACGATCAAGGTCAACGTCCGCATCCTCGCCACCTCGAACCGCGACCTCATCGGCTACGTCGAGAAAGGCGCGTTCCGGCAGGACCTCTATTACCGGCTCAACGTTTTCCCGGTGCACGTGCCGTCGCTGCGGGAGCGTGCGGAGGACATCCTGCCGCTCGCCGATCATTTTCTCGCCCGCTACGCCCGCAAATTCGGCATCAAGGTCGCCGGCTTCTCCGAATCCGCGCGCGGCGCCATGCTCGGCTACCGCTGGCCGGGCAACGTCCGCGAACTCCAAAACACGATCGAGCGCGCCGTCATTCTCACCGAAGAAGGCCGGGCCGTCTCGGCCGCTGCGCTCGGCCTGCCGCTCGTCGGCAGCGTGACCTCGTCCGGCGAAGCCCTGCTGAACTCCAGCGTTCCTTTCGACTTCGAGCAGCGGACCGCCAACGGCAACAGCGTCGCCGAGTCGTCCGCCGTGGCGACGACCGATGCGAGCGGCAAGGTGCTGACCATCGCCGAACTCGAAAAGCAGGCCATCAAGGCGGCCTTGCAGCAGACCGGCGGCAATCGCACGAAAGCGGCCGAACTGCTCGGGATCAGCATCCGCACGCTGCGCAACAAGCTCCAGGAATACCGCGATGCCGGCGACCCGATCGAGGTCGGCGCGGACGCGGCCGACTGAAGCGGCCACCCCGCTCGGGAAAAGCGCTCCGGTTTAAGTAGGCAGCGCGCTTGCGCGCGCCCGGCGAAAGCGCGCGCAAGTGCACTGCCTGCGCGACACGACGCTATTCCAGTGCTGTTCACGCGAACGCGCGGTGCGATTTCAGTCAAATTCGGCTGTGCCGATGTAACATCATGTCGCCGGCGTTCGCACGCACACACTTCCACGAAATTTCGCGTAAAGTCTACGCGGAGGTGGGCCGATAACCTTGCAGAGTCGCGTCCCCGACAACGAGCACCCAATTACCATGCCCGCCACCCAGGAAATCTCCGAGTCCCTCGTCCGCGAGAACATCACCCGTGCCATCGCCGACGTTTTCAAAACCATGCTGGGCCAATCGTCGGCGCTGGCTACCACCGCCACGCAAGGCAGCGAAGCCAGCTGGCCGCCGATCCCGGTCGATGGCGCGAACTGCGCTCCGCAAGTTGTCGGCACCGTCGGCTTCATCGGCGACGCCAACGGCCTCATCTACCTCTACCTGCCTGTGCACTTCGCCAAGATCTGCACCTGCCAGCTGCTCGGCATGAGCGAGGCCGAGGTCGATGAAGCGGGCGACGAGGTCGTCAACGACGCCATCGGCGAGCTCACCAACATGAGCGTCGGCTCCTTCAAGAACGGCCTCTGCGACGCCGGCTACCCCTGCATGCTCACGATCCCCTCGATCCTGCGCGGCAGCAATTTCTGCGTGGAGCCCATCAGCTCGGCGCAGCGCTACATCTACTCCTTCGAATGCGGCGGCCACAAAATCGTGACCGACATTCTGATGAAGACCGGCAACTGAACCGTTTTCCGACTCCACCCATGCGCAACAAAGTTCTCACCGTCGACGATTCCAAAACTGTCCGTATCATCGTGCGGAAGGCGTTCAAGCCGTATGACTGCGAAATCCTCGAGGCGGCCAACGGCGTCGAGGGCCTCGCGGTGGCCGCGAAGGAAATGCCCGACCTGATCCTCCTCGACGTCACCATGCCCGTCATGGACGGCGTCGAAATGCTCACGAAGCTGAAGGCCGACCCGCAGCTCAAGAGCATCCCCGTCATGATGCTCACCGCCGAAGGCGGCCGCGACAACGTCCTCAAGATCGCCAAAATCGGCGTGCGCGACTACATCGTGAAGCCGTTCAAGGAGGAAGTCCTCGTCGAGAAGGCTGGCCGCATCATCGAGCTCAAGCCGCTCTCCGACGGTCCTGCGAAGGCGCGCTCCATTTTCGATCCCGCCACGCTCCTCGTCGTCGAGGACAAGCCCGCGATCGTCCAGCAGATCCAGGAAGGCCTGAAGCACACGCCGTGGAAGATCCATGGCGTCAGCACGCAGGGTGAGGCGATCGACTTCTGCACGAAGTCCCCGCCGGATCTGATCATGATCTCGCTGTCGCTGCCGGAAGACGCGGCGTTCACGCTCTTCCGTCTCATCCGCACGAACGTGAAGACGAAATACACGCCCGTGTTCGGCCTGGTCGTGAAGACCGAGACCGCCCCGCAGCAGCAGGCGCAGACGGTTGGTTTCACCACGGTCATCACGAAGCCGATCGATCTCGGCGAGCTCGAGACGAAGATCGCCAAGGCGATGAACCTCGACACCTCCCAGCGCTACTTCGCCATCGAGGGCGATTGCCTGATGATGAAGGTCTCGGACAACAGCTCCCAGTCCGTGATCGCCGAAGTCGCCACCTACATGAAGCCGAAGATGGCCGAGGCCGTCGATGCCGGTCACAACAAGGTGATCATCGACGTGCACCAGCTGAAGTCCCTCCACATGGGCGTGATCAAGCTGCTCGTGCAGGCCATGCAGACCTGCCGCGACCTCGGCATGCAGTTCGCGATCGTCGGCAACTCCGTCATCGCCACCGAGTGCAAGGGCTTCGAAGACACGCGCACGTGGACCTTCCACGAGAGCGTGGACGAGGCGAAGGCCAGCCTGAGCAAGCAGCCCGCGCTCGCCAGCGCCTGAGCGGGACAAAATTTCTTTGCGCATACGACGCCGCGGCCCGCGCCGCGGCGTTTTCGTTTTCCTCGCGGCGGGGCCTGCGGGCGCGGGATGGACGCCGCGCGCTCGGACGGCGTTAGCTGTTCGCGGTCGGCCGCAGCGCTTGCGCGACGGCGCGGGCGAGGTCCGCGAGCGTCGGTGGCTTGGAAAGCACGGCGGCGATGCGCAGGCGTGAACTCTCGGTCTGCTGTTCGGCTTCGAGATGGCCGGAGACGATCAGGATCGGCAATTCGGGGTGGGCCAGCCGGATGTTTCGCGCGAGATCGAGGCCTGTCATGCCGGGCATCGCGTAGTCGGCGACCACGAGATCGTAGGCGGTCGGTGTCGCGGAGAATTTCAGCAGCGCTTCGGGCGCGTGGCGCGCGATCACGACGTGATAGCCGAGATATTCCAGCATTCCGGCGAGCGCGGCGCGCGGGCCGGCATCGTCGTCCACCAGCAGCACGTGCTGGCCTTGGCCGCGCGGGTAGTCGGCGGCGGTCGCCGGCGCGGGAGCGTCGGCCGCGGCCGAGGCGACGACGGGGAAATAGATTTCGAAGCGGGTGCCGACGTCCGGCGTGCTTTGCACCGTGATCGTGCCGCCGTGGCTGCGCACGATCCCGTGGACGACCGCGAGGCCCAAGCCGGTGCCGCGGCCCGCTTCCTTGGTGGTGAAGAACGGATCGAAGATGCGCTGGAGCACTTCTGCGCTCATGCCCTTGCCGTTGTCGGCCACCGCGAGGCGCACGGCGGTGCCGGGCGGGAGATCGGGATGTTCGAGTTGGCGGGCGGCGTCGACTTCCACGCAATCGATGGCGACCTCGATGCGGCCGCCGATCGGTGGCAGGGCGTGCCAGGCGTTGGTGCAGAGGTTCATCACCACTTGGTGGAGTTGCGTGGCGTCGCCGCGGACGGCGGGGCAATGGTGGTCGAGTTGCGCGGAGATCTCGACCATGGGTGGCAGCGTCGAGCCGAGCAGGCGCAACGCTTCCTCGACGACGCGCGGGAGATCGATCGGGCCGTAGTCGCCCTCGGTGCGCCGGGAGAAAGTCAGGATATGCTGCACGAGGCGTTTGGCGCGGACGCCGGCGGCGGCGATGTTGTCGAGCCAGCGTGTGGACTCGTGGCCCGATGGCAGCTCAAGGCGCACGAGTTCCGCCGAACCGAGCATGCCGGTGAGGAGGTTGTTGAAATCGTGGGCGATGCCGCCGGCGAGCGTGCCGAGCGACTCCATCTTTTGCGTCTGGCGCAGTCGCGCCTCGGCCTGGCGTTGGGCCGTGATGTCTTGGATCGAGTTGAGGGTGTAGTGCTGGCCGGCGATCTGGATCAGGCTGCCGCTGAAGAGCACGGGGAACACGTCGCCGTTGCGGCGGCGCAGGCGCGTTTCGAAGCCGGTGACGTGGCGTTCGGCTTGGAGCAGCTGCAGGTAGCGGGTGCGGTCCTCGGGGTCGGCCCACGCCATGAGATCGAGGGAGGTTTTGCCCAACGCTTCGGATTTTTCGATGCCGAAGCCGCGCGAGGCGGCGGAATTCGCCTCGATGATGCGGCCGTCGGGGAACGAGAGCAGCAGGATCATGATGGGGCTTTCCTCGAACACGGCGTGGAAGCGCTCCTCGCTTTCACGCAGCGCCTTCTCGGCCTGTTTGCGCTCGGAGATGTCGCGCAGCATGTTGCGCCCCTCGATCACGACGCCCCGGTCGTCGCGCACGAAGTCGGTGGTCTGCTCGACCCAGAATTTCCGTCCCTCCTTCGTCTGCACCGGGAACTCGCAGGAGACTGTCTTGCAGGCGGGATCGGCGAGCCAGCCCTTGTAGCGGCGAACGATGTCGTCGCGCGCCTCGGGAGCGATGAGGCGGAAGCACGAGGTGCCGACCAATTCCTCCGGGGTGTAGCCGCCGATGGCGAAGATCGCCGGGTTGCAGTAGGTGAATTGGCTGCGGCGGTTCGCGACGTAGTAGCCCTGCGTGATGGCTTCGACGAGGGTGCGGTAGTGCTTCTCGCTGTCGCGCAGGGCGGTCTCGGCGCGCTTGAGGTGCGTGACGTCGAGGAAGGAATTGAGCGAGTAGGAACGCCCGGCGAGATGCACGAGCCGGTTGTGCATCACCAGCGCGAGCTCGCGGCCGTCGCGGTGCTTGAGCGTCACGGCGACGTCGCTGAGGCGGCCTTCGGTGGCCAGCTGGCGCACGTAGCTCTCGCGCGTGGCGTGGTCCGGCCAGAGGCCGGACTCCATCACGTTGCGGCCGATGGCGTCATCGCGCGTGTAGCCGAACGCGCGAGTGACGGCGGCGTTGATGTCGACGATTTGTCCGTCGGGGTAGGAGACGAGCACCATGGGCACGGGACCGTCGTCGAAGAGGCTGCGGAACTTCTCCTCGCTGTCGCGCAGGGCGATCTCGGCGAGGCGGTGTTCGGTGACGTCCTGAATGATGCCCTGCATGCCGACCACGCGGCCGCTCGCGTCGAGCTTGGGTTCGCCTTCGTCGTGGATGTGGCGAATCGCGCCGTCCGCGCGGCGGATGCGGTAGTTCATCGCGAATTTGCGACGTCCGGAAAAGGCGGCGTCGACCTCGTGCCGGACGGCGGCGAGATCGTCCGGGTGCAGGCGCGAATCGAAGAAGGCGCGATCCACGACGGCGCTTTGGGGCGGGAGACCGAAGATGCGGTAGGTCTCGTCGGACCAGTGTTCGAAGCGGTTGCCGTTCTCGAAGGAGTATTCCCAATGCCCGAGTCGGGCGATGCGTTGGGCTTCGCGGAGTTGCCATTCGCTCTCGCGCAAGGCGGTGGTCTTCGCCTCGGCGACGCGCACGGCGTCCTCGTAGATGGTCGCGTTGCGGAGCACCAGCGCCGAGAGCTGCGCGAGCAGCTGACCTTTTTGGAGGTCATCGAGGTTGAACGGGTGATCGGGCGCCGTGCGGCAGAGGCCGAGGACGCCGATGGCGCGATCACCGTGAACAATCGGAAACACGGCGGCGGCGCGCATGCCCGCGGTGCGGTAGGCCGCGCGACCGTCGGGCAGCCCGCTGTAGTCGTCGACGACGACGGGCTGCCGCGTGTCGAGCGCGCGCCAAGCCAGTGTCGCCTCGCGGCCGACGGGCTCCTGAGCGCCTTCGGGCAGGGGGCCGCGGTGGGCACGGACGAGGAGCTTGTCCTCGTGCAGGAACGAGATCTCAGCCAGCGGGGAGTCGAGCAGGGTCGCCGCGCGGTCGACGATGGCCTGCAACAGGTCGGCCGAGTCGCGGCGGGCGAGCAGGTCGAGCGCGGTCTCGCTGATTGCCGAGTAAAGCTCGGCCTGCCGGCGGGAGGCTTCCTCGGAGCGTTTCGCGATCGTGATGTCGGTGTGCGTGCCGATCAGGCGGAGCGCGCGGCCGCGGCTGTCGCGCGCGATGCATTTGCCGTTGCTGCGGATCCAGCGCAACGAGCCGTCCGCGCGGCGCACGCGGTGGGCAATCACGTAATCGTCCGTGTGTCCGAGCACGACGCGGCGGTAGGCGTGGCGGACCTCGGGGCGATCCTCGACGGGAACCAGTTCGAGCAGCCGGCGCAGGGACTCGCGGCGGGCGCCCGGCGCGCCGCCGGCGATCTCGGGCCAGCGTTCGTCGAGGTAGACCTCCTCCCGATCGGCGTCGTAGTCCCAGAGGGCGCTGCCGGACGCGGCGAGGGCGAGGCGCAGCTGTTCGTCGCTGCGGGCGAGTTTTTCCTCAGCGGTCTTGCGCGCGTGGATGTCGGCGTGCGTGCCGGCGATGCGAATGGGGCGGCCGGCGGCATCGCGCTCCGCGATCCGGCCGAGGGAGCGGATCCAGCGCCACTGGCCGGCGGCGTCGCGGAGGCGAATCTCGGCTTCGTAGCGCGGCGTGACGCCGCGCACGTGGGCCTCGCTGGCGGCGTGGGCGCGCTCCAAATCGCCGGGGTGCACGAGTTGTTCCCACGCGGCGCGGGTGGAGGGAATGTCGCCGGGGGCGTAACCGAGGATCTGCGTGAGCAGGCCGCTGATCTCGGCGGCGTCGGTGAACACGTTCCACTCCCAGGTGACGAGCTGGCTGCCATCGAGCGCGCGCTGCAGCTGGGCGCGGTTTTCCTGGAGCTTTTTCTCGCGCTCGCGCAGGGCGGCGGTGCGTTCCTCGACGAGGCGCTCGAGCTCGGTGCGGGAGAAGGCGTTCGAGCGCAGCGTGTCGATGGCGTCGTTGATGGCGCGGGCGACGGCGCCGAGCTCGTCTTGGCCGGTGTAGGTGAAGCCGACACTGAGCTGTTCGCCGAGGTTGACGCGGCGGGCCTCGTTCTCGATGCGGCGCAACGGGCGGATGAATTGGCGGTTGACGGCGTAGAGCCCGCCGAGAAGCAGCGCGACGAGGAAGGCCGTGCCGACGAGCTGGCGCTGGCGTTCGCGGCGGGATTGAGCGTGCAGGGCGGTCTCGGCGCGCAGGCGGCCGACTTCGAGTTGCAGCTGGAATCGGCGGAGCGGCGCGAGGATGTCGTCCTCGATGCGGGGCAGGATGATGTTTCGCGCGAAGCGGGTGCGGACGTCCGGAGTGGAGTTGACGATGGCGCCGAATTCGCGCCACTCGCGCTCGAACGAATTGCCGGCTTCCGTGAGACGCGCGAGGGACTTCGCCAACTCGTCGTCGGCGCTGGCGTCGCGCACGATTTCGAGCGTGTGGATCTTGTCGAGCGCTTGTCGCAGCACGTCGCCGGCCTGATGTCCGGCGGGGCCGATGTCGTCCCACGCGGCGGGTAGCGCCGGCGGGGGCGCTTGCAGCGTGGTGAGCAGGTGCGCAAACGCGTTCGTGGCGGAGCGGGCGGCGGCTTTTTCGGCGACGACGGCCTGTTGATGTAGTTCCGCGGAGCGCTCGGCTTCCTGCCAGGTGAAATAGTCGTAGATGGCGTCCGATGCGATCAGGGCCGCGGCTGCGGCGGCACCGAAATAGACTTTCGTCGCGATCTTCAAGTGGCCCTAAGTCACCTCCAGCGTTAAGCGAACTCCGCGCTGGTGCCTAGGAGAATCTCCCATGGGAAGGATTGAAATCTCTTCCTCGGAAGATTGGGGCCGCGAGTCTCCTGTCCGAAACTCGCGGCCCCGTCCCTGGATCATGTCAGATCCTCTGTCCTGAACTTCGCCCTCGCGGGCGATAAGGGTGTGGCGTGATCGCGCGCGGTCAGGCGGCGGCGGGGATGGATTGCATGGTTTCCGGGGCGACGACGCGGTCGATGTCGAGGAGGGTTTTCACGTCGCCTTTGACCTTGGCCATGCCGAGGAGGTAGGTGGTGTCGACGCGGGTGCCGAATTCGGGCGTGGGCTCGATTTCGGTGGC
>JACRHT010000013.1 GCA_016217545.1 Opitutia bacterium
CGTAGGTGTCTGGACCGTGTCTCAGTTCCAGTGTGGCTGATCATCCTCTCAGATCAGCTACCCGTCTTAGCCTTGGTGAGCCGTTACCTCGCCAACTAGCTGATAGGCCGCGAACTCCTCATCTAGCGTCAGGCCTTGCGGTCCCTGACTTTAGTATGTCTCTCATGCGAGAGACAACCACATGCGGTATTAATTCGCCTTTCGGCGAGCTATTCCACACTCAATGGTAGATTGTTCACGTGTTACGCACCCGTTCGCCACTGAACAAACTATGTATTGCTACACAGCCTGTCCCGTTCGACTTGCATGTCTTAACCACGCCGCCAGCGTTCATTCTGAGCCAGGATCAAACTCTCCGAAAAAATCAGAGAGTCACGAATCCTAGTGATTCATGAACTACTAAAGAGAAACAACTTACGTTGTTCCTCCAAACACGGGAGGTGAATCCCGCGTCTTGGAATAATTTGATTGGGGGTCCCAATCAATCGCACAAAGTAAATTTCAAAGAACCGCTTCCTTTTCAGGGGAAAGGTTTCCAAGAAGACATTCGGCTTCCCGTTCGTCAACACATTTCCGAAGATTTTTCGAAAAATTTGCTGAAAAGAACGAGGCCGATCTCTCGGCCCCTCGGACCGTCTCACCTCGAAGTTCGAAGCGATTGGCGCCGAAGGGACGGCAAACCATGCAAACGGCCACTCGACGATCAAGCCCATTTTATAAAACTTCTTCTAATGACATCATAAAATACTAGCATATAACATTTTGCAATGTATTTTTTCGCAGCTAAATCTGCAAAACACCGAACGCGGCGCATCGAACGGCAGCGGCCAATTTGTCGTATCTAAAATAGTGATACGATCATGCCCCAGCCTTGGTGGAGCGCTGACGCGGCGTGGGGTATCGCACGCGAAACTTGTCCGAGACAGACTCTGCGAAACCGTCCGCAACCGAGACCGCCACGACTAGTGTGCGACCGCGGAGTCAGGGCGCTCCGAGCGTCGCCGCACGCTTTCGCGTTTGCGCCAGGATCCTGGTGGCAGGGAGAGGGGGCCGTCTCGCCGCCATTCGTGGAGAGATCGGGAGGCTACCCGAAACCTTCGGATCCCGCGGTGGGAGGCGGTTGGAATGCGATGAATCCGACGACCCCTTGCGATTCCCTTTTAACAATTCCGGTCGCCAAACCGCCTATGCGACTGGAGTGGCTGGGGCGATAGCGGTGGGCTCGTGGGCTGTCAGTGGTTGAGCCGTGCAACGCGCTTCAGGACGCCCGATCGGGCTCAATCTTGAACTGGAGTTTTATAAGAACCGATAGTGGCCGCAAACGGATGTAGGCGCGTCCGTTAGCATGCGATCGCCATACAACCTGACTGGGTTCTGCCCGTTTTTCCCGGGAAGCGGTCTTCTCAGAGCCACGATATCCGCTGGCGCATTGCATTCGAACGAATAACATAAGCAACAATTTTACCGTATTTCACAATCCAGGCGCCTCATGGAAACAAAGTCGTTGTCAGGTGCCGTAAACTACTTTTGAACGCCCGTCCGGTATCGGCAACTAACGATAGCCGACCTAACTCAACCAAGGCACACGCTTGGACCTAAAACAGATTAAGCTAATCATCGACCTCATGAAGCGCTCGGATCTTACCGAGTTCGAAGTCGAGGAGCAGGGCTTCAAGATTAAGATTAAGCGCAACTCCGGTGAGCCCGTCCTTGTGGGCGGTGCCGCGGGTTACTCCGCCCACCCGTTCCCGGTGGCGACCGCGCCCGAGGCCCCCAAGGCTCCGGTGGCGCCCGCCGCCGCTCCGTCCACCGCGGGGGGCGACGAGGTCGGCTTCGCTTATGTGAAGTCGCCGATGGTCGGCACGTTCTATCGTTCGCCTTCCCCCGACAGCCCGCCGTTCGTCGATGCGAACAGCAAGATCGAAGAAAAGTCCGTGGTCTGCATCATCGAAGCGATGAAGATCATGAACGAGATCCAAGCCGAAGTGAAGGGCACCATCGTCGAGGTGCTGGTCGAGAACGGCCAACCCGTCGAATACGGGCAGCGCCTCTACAAGGTGAAGGCCAGCTAAGCGCGCCTTCTCTGATCACCAGCCGGGCAGAGTCCTGTCCGGCTTCATTTTTTCCGCCCCTCCAATGATTCAAAAGGTCCTCATCGCCAACCGCGGTGAAATCGCCCTTCGCGTGATTCGCGCCTGCCGCGAACTCGGCATCAAGACGCTCGCGGTCTATTCCGAGGCCGACGTCCAGTCGCTGCACGTCCAACTCGCCGACGAGGCCATCTGCATCGGTGGCCCGAAGAGTTCGGACAGCTATCTGCGCGCCGACCGCATCATCAGCGCGGCCGAGATCGCCGACGTCGACGCGATCCACCCGGGCTACGGATTCCTGTCCGAGAACGCAAAATTCGCCGAGCAGTGTGAATCCTGCAACATCAAGTTCATCGGACCTAAGTCCAAGAGCATCCGCATCATGGGCGACAAGGCGATTGCGAAGGACACCGTCCGCAAAGCCGGCGTCCCGACCGTGCCTGGCTCGGACGGCCCGGTCGAGTCCGAGACCGAAGCGGTCAAGATCGCCCGCAAGATCGGCTATCCGGTCATCATCAAGGCCGTCGCGGGTGGCGGCGGCCGCGGCATGCGCATCGCGCACAACGACGTCTCCTTCGCCAAGGAATACCACGTCGCGCGCGCCGAGGCCGAGAAGGCCTTCGGCAATGGCGCCGTTTACATCGAGAAATACATCCAGAACCCGCGCCACATCGAGTTCCAGATCCTCGCCGACAGCCACGGCAAGGTCCTGCACCTCGGCGAGCGCGACTGTTCGGTGCAGCGCCGCCACCAAAAGCTCATCGAGGAGGCACCCTCGCCCTTCCTAAACGCCGATCTGCGCAAGAAAATGGGCAAGGCCGCCGTGCGCGCCGCCGAGTCCGCCGAATACCAGAACGCCGGCACCATCGAGTTCCTCGTCGATCCGAAGGGCAATTTCTACTTCATCGAGATGAACACGCGCATCCAAGTCGAACACCCCGTCACCGAGGAAGTGACCGGCATCGACCTGATCAAGCAGCAGATCCGCGTCGCCAACGGCGAAAAGCTCGATTTCGACCAAGGCGACATCAAGTGGACCAAGCACGCCATCGAGTGCCGCATTAACGCCGAGGATCCCGCCCGGAACTTCGCACCGTCCCCCGGCACCATCTCGCTCTACTACGCGCCCGGCGGCAACGGCGTCCGCGTCGACTCCCACGTCTACAGCGGCTACGCCATCCCGCCGTATTACGACTCGATGATCGGCAAACTCATCTGCTTCGGCGAGACGCGCAAAGTCGCCCTCCAGCGCTCCTACCGCGCCCTCTCCGAATACCTCGTCCGCGGCATCAAGACCACGATTCCCCTCCACAAGGCGATCATGAGCGACCCTACCTTCATCGAAGGCAAGGCCACCACCGCCTACATGGAAGACTTTATGGCCCGCACGCCGCCCGATCTCTTCTGAGTTCGCCAAATCGACCGATTCCCGCTTCAAACCGCGTCCACCCGACGCGGTTTTTTCATGCCTCGCTCCGCCGTTTTCTGGCTCACGCTCCTCGTTTTCGCCCTGCTCGTCGCGGCGAAATATGACCGCGCCACCGGTTTCACGTCGCTCCTGCGCTTCGGCGAACCGTGGGCAACCCGCCGCGTGCCCGCCGCGCAACCGCTGCCCATCGCCGTGACGCCCTCCTCGACCGGCTACGACGGCCAATTCTACGCCCAAATCGCCCTTTCCCCCACGCTCCGCGATCCGAACCTCGACACGGCCCTCGACGCTCCCGCCTACCGCGCCAGACGCATTCTAGGGCCGTTTCTGGCCCATTGCGCCGGCTTCGGACGTCCCTGGCTGGTCCTGAATGCCTTCGCCCTCCTCAACGTCGCCTGCTGGCTCGGATTCGCGTGGCTCCTGCGGCGCGAAATCGACGACCTTTCCCCCGTCGGCACCGCCCGCTGGCTCGCCTGCGTGCTGTCGCTCGGCGTCCTGGACAGCGTTCGCCAATCCCTAGTCGACCTCCCTGCCCTGCTCTTCCTGCTGCTCGCCGTCCGCCAATCCCGGGGCGCCGCACCCGCCCGCACCACTCTGGCGCTCACTCTCGGCAACTTGACGAAGGAAACCAACCTCCTCGCCTCGCTCGCCCTCCTCAGCTGGCCCCGCCTGAGCCGCCAGCGCGTCCTTGCCCTCGCCGCCTGCGCGCTCCCCATCGTTCTCTGGGCGGCCTACGTCGCGCACCGCTTCCCGGCCACCCCGGTCACGACCGGCAGCGGCAATTTCACCTGGCCCGTCGTCGGCGCCGCCGCGCAACTTGCCGCCTCCGTGCGCGCAATCATCGCCGGCAACTTCGACTCGCGCCACACCTTCGCCGTCCTCGGCATCCTCGGCCTTGCCCTTCAAGCCGCCGTGATCTGGCGCCACCGCGCGCCGGAAAGCCCGTGGTGGCGCATCGGAGCCGCCTACAGCGTCCTGCTCCTCTTCCTCGGTCCGTGGGTCTGGACCGGCTATTGGGCGGCCTGCCGCGCCGTGCTGCCGCTCACGATCGCCTTCAACCTCCTCCTGCCCGCCGGACGCCGCTTTTGGCCGTTGCTGATTCTCGGCAACCTCACCGCCCTCCACGCTGTCTGGCGCTTCCTCTGACCGCCATGCGCAAGCTCCTCTTCGCCACCGCCGCACTCATCGCCGCGCCGCTGTTCGCCGGCGATACCGCCGCCACGCTCGCCCTCGAGCGCCTCGCGACACTCCTCACGGGGACGTTTTCGTCGGCCGATCAATCCCTCGCGGACAAGAACTACCGCAACACCACGCTGCACGCCGTCCGCATTTGGACCGACCGCGCCGACGGACCGTGGATCTACCTCGAGCAAGCCCTCGCCGACGCCCCCGACCAACCCTACCGCCAGCGCGTCTACCAACTCGCCCTCTCCCGCGACGACGCCCTCGAGACTCGCATTTTCACGCTGGACGACCCCATCAAGGCCACCGGCGCATGGCGGAAGTCCGTGCCGCTCTCCGACCTCACTCCCACTCGCCTCGCGTTCAACGAGGGCTGCACCGTCTTTTTCCGCGCCATGCCCGACGGTTCGTTCGTCGGCAGCACGCAAGGCGAAGGTTGCACCAGCGACCTTCGTGGCGCGACCCACGCAACCACCGAGGCCACTTTAACTTCCGACAAAATAATCTGGTGGGAACGCGGCTTCAACGCCGCTGGCCGCCAAGTCTGGGGCTCCGCCGCCGGCGGCTACGTTTTCAAGCGCGTCGTCGCGCCCTGAGCCGCCTCACGGCCGCACGAGCAGCAGGTCGCTCCATTCGCCCATCACGCGCGCATCCACGCGCCAGCTCGGCGCCGCCGCCGCAAAAGCCGCCCGCACGTCCGCCAACTCGCGCTCGAGGATTCCGCTGAGCACCAGCCAGCCGCCGGGCGCCACCGCACCGAGCAACTCGCCCGTGAAGCGCACCAGCACATCCGCTTGGATGTTGGCCATCACCAACCCCGCCGGAGCATTTTCCCAGCCGCTCGTGAGATCGCCCACGAAAAACTCCACGCGCCCGCTCAACTGATTCAGCGCCGCATTCTCCTCGCTGACCCGAATCGCCTCCGGGTCGTTGTCGAAACCGCTGACTTCGCGAAAACCCAGCAACGCCGCCGACAGCGCGAGGATGCCCGAGCCGCAACCCGCATCGATCACGCGCACCGACGTGCCCTTTTCCGCCGCGAACGCCACCAATCGCTCCGCCACGAGCCGCGTCGTCTCGTGATTCCCCGTGCCGAACGCCATGCCCGGGTCGAGCCACAGCACCTTCTCACCCGCCGGCAACCGGAACGTCTCGCGCTCCCAGACCGGCACCCAGTGCAACGGACCGAAAGCCGACGCCTTGAAGTGCGCCTTGTAGCTGTCCTTCCAATCGGCATCAGGCAACTCGCGCACTTCCGGTTCGCCGCGCAACCAGTCGCTTCCCAACACGGCCGCGAAAGCCTTCCAGCTCTCCTCCGCCTGCGCCCGCGAGTCGAAATACCCCGTCAGCCACGCCCGGGCGCTCGGCTTGTCCTCGAGCACCATCAGCCGCTGCTCCTCGCGCTCCGCGAGCAAGTCCTCGATCTCCGGCACCGCGCCGAGCGCCACCTCGATCTTGAACTCATGCACCGCCGGCTTCGCAGGCGCCGCCGCCTTGTCGCTCATCCGCGCGATCACGGCCGGCAACAGCTGGTGCTCCGCCGCGTGCACTTTTTCCGCCAGCGTCTCGAGCGTTTCCCCCGGCACGATCGGCACGCGCGCCTGCGCGATGATTTCGCCGCCGTCGACTTCGATGGTCACGTGATGCACCGTGCAACCGGTCTCAGTCACGCCGGCGCGCAACGCCTGGCCAATGCCGTCGAGCCCCGGGAACGCCGGCAGCAAACTCGGGTGCAGATTGATGATCTTCCCGGCAAACGCGTTGAGAAAACCCGGCTTCAGCACGCGCATGAACCCCGCAAGCACCACCAAATCCGGCGCACACGCCCGCACGGCGGCGATGAATCGCTCCTCGCCTGCGCCCTCGAGCTTCGTCTTGAACGGCGCGGGGTCGACGAACGTCGCCGGCACGCCGAAGCGCGACCCGAGCGCGAGGATGCCCGCCTCCGGTTTGTCGGAAAAGATGTGCACGACCTGCGCGCGGCCGAGCCGGCCCGCGCGCTGCGCCTGCAGAATGGCTTCCGCGTTGCTTCCCCGACCCGAGCCAAGAATCACGATACGCATCGTCCCAAATGGAGGCGGAAAGCGCCGCTCCTGCACAACGCTAATTTCATGCGGCCCCGCGCTCAGCTTCGGCTTCGCCCTGCGCATCTCCTTCGACAAGAAAATCCACCAAGTCGCCCGTATCTTCTTCGCACGATCCAGCAGCACTCTTTCGTCTCCGAGCTCGATGTGCAGCCGGGAGACGAGCTCGTTAGCACCAACGATCGGCCCGTCTCTGAATTCTCCGCCGGGATGGCGATGGGCCCCGAACTCGGAAAATTGCTTCTCGCGCCAGCCCGGCGACTCGCTCGACCTGGGCCTCGTCCGCCACCGGCCCGGCAAGACAACGGTGACCGTCGCGCCTGCTGCCGGTGCCCTAACGCATTTTCAAAAATAATGTAGTCGGGGCGCTGACCCCGGAAAGGGGCTTTCCCGCGGGAAGAGGCGCCGACCGGGCTCAGCGAGCCCGGCTACAGAAAAACAGAAAAGGCTCAGACTTCCCCCGCCGCCTTGATCTTCGCGATCAGCGCCGTGGTGCTGAAGCCCGCGAGGAAAGGCAGGAACTCGATCTGCGCGCCGCACGCCTGCAGCGCCCCGCGCTCGTCGGGATCGAGTTTCTCGAGCGTGTAGTCGCCCGCCTTCACGTAGACGTCCGGCCGCAACGCGCGGATTTCCGCCGTCAGCCTCTTCTCGCGAAAAACCACCACCGCGTTGACGCACGCGAGCGCCGCCAGCGCGTAGGCGCGCTCGGTCTCGGTCTGCACCGGACGCAGCGGGCCCTTCAGTTGCTTCACGCTGGCGTCGGCATTCAGCGCGATGAAGAGCGCATCGCCGCGCGCCCGCGCCTGCTGGAGATAGAAAAGGTGCCCCGTGTGCAGCAGGTCGAACACGCCGTTGGTCAACACCACGCGTTTGCCGGCCGCGCGCAACTGATCGCGCAGGGCAACAGCTCCGGCGAGGGAGAACAGCTTGGGGTTCGGCAGTTGATCGGCGGGCGAACTCACGCCACGAGCACACACGGCCGCGCCGCGGAAGTAAACTCAACTATGCCGGCCGAGCCGGCTGGGACCGCCGCGACGGACGCGTTCACCGCTCAGCTGCCGGCCGGATACAGGCAATCGATCTCGATTTTCTCTCCGCAGGAGCACGTGACGATGAGGCGCGTGATCTTGTCGCCTTCCTTCACCGCTTCGACGTGCGGTCCGCTGGGCGCGGCGCGCACGAGTCCCTGCTCGCCATGCGCGTGCTGCTTTTGCGGGCTGCGCAGGGGCTGGGTATCGAGTGGTTTTTTGCCGAGGAGGAAAGGTTTCATGGATGAGTCGAGGCGGCCTCTCCGCCGCGGCCGGAGGTGCCGAGGCCGCGAAGTTCGGCGAGCTTGGCGGAGCGGTTCTTCGCGGTCAGCGTCAGGCTGAGCGTAATGCGCTGGTTCGCGTCCGCAGTGGGCGGCTGGCCATCGAGCGGGCGCGTGTCGGCGTAGCCGGTCACTCGCTCGATCAATTTCTCCTCCACGGCGTAGTGCACGAGCGCGCGGCGCGCGGCATTGGCGCGATCGGAGGAGAGTTCCCAAAGGCCGTAGTCCTCCTTCTTCATCTCCAGCCCCGATTTCGTGTGGCCGTCGATCGTGACGCGGAATTGATGACGGTCGATCGTCCAGGCGATGCTTTGCATCACGAACCGGCCCCATTCGGTGAATTCGGGCGAATCGCCCTCGAAAAGCGGATGCTTGGCGCGATCGAAGAGCGTCAGGCGCAGGCCGTCGGAGGTCACCTGCACGTCGATCGGCTTCTGGTCGAGATTTTCGTCGAGGTGGAGCAGTCGGTAGAAATCGGCGGCGACGGAATTGAGGAAGCTCAGCTGGATCTGCTTGTCCTTGTCGGTGGGCTTTTCCTTGCCCGCGCTTTCGTCGTCCTTCTTTCCCTCGGAGGACTGCTGCTGATTGTCCTTGTTGAAAGGCATGATGCCCGAGTGGTCCTCCATCGGGGAACTGAACGGGTTCTGGAAATACTTCGAGGTGGCGATGAGGATTTTTTTGTCCTGGGCCGAGATCCACAGGACCATGAAAAGCGCCATCATCGCGGTCACGAAGTCCGCGTAGGCCACTTTCCATGCACCACCTCCGCCGCCGGCTGCCATGGTTAGGAGAAGTCCCCAGTGACAAGGGACAAGTGACAAGAGCCGGAAAAACCGGCGCACGGCGGCGTCGGGAGAGCGGCTCTGGGAACTTGGAACTTGTTACTTTCCACTTCGGTTTATTTGCCCGTGCCGAGGCTCTTCACCGCGGCTTCGAGCTCGTCGGCGCCGGGTTGGACGTTGCTGTCGAGAGAACGGCGCGCGATCTCGACGGCGGTGAGGGGCGCGAGGCCCTTCGCGAAGCCGGCCACGGCCTGCATGATGCACTTCAAGGCGAGCTGGTCGGCGGCGTCGTTGAACTTGATGCGGTTGGCCAGCGGGTTGACGAAGCCGTAGGCGACGAAAATGCCGAGCAGCGTGCCGGTGAGCGCGGCGGCGACGCGTTCGCCGACGACCTCCGGGCCGTCCGCGATCGCGGCCATCGTGTTGATGATGCCGAGCACCGCCGCGACGATGCCGATGCCGGGCAGCGAGTCGCCGACGAGCGAGAGGATGTGCACCGGATGCTCCGCCTCCTCTTTTTTCGCCGCGAGTTCGGCGGACATGAGGCTTTCGAGCTGGTCGGGCTTGATTTTGCCGTCGATGACGGGCTTCAGGCCGTTGCAGAGAAACTGGAGTCGCTCGTGGTGATTCGCGAGCGACGGATAGCGCTGGAAAATCGAGCTCTTGCTCGGATCCATCACGTGTTCTTCGAGCGCGATGAGTCCGTTTCTACGGCCGGTCATGAACAGCTCGTAGAGCAGCTTCAGCAGCTCGAAATAGTCCTCCTTGCCGGGCGCCTTGCCTTTGATCGTCCCCTGGACCTTGTGAATGATCTCCTTCAGCACGTGCCCCGGGCTGGCGATGATCAACACGCCCGCCGCCACGCCAAGGATGACGACGAACTCCGACAAGTGGAGCAGCACCATGGGCTGGCCACCCGCGATCATGAAACCGCCCAGGGTGGACGCGAAAACTACGGCAGCTCCGATGAGGACGAGCATGAGGGGCGGTCAGCGGTTGCGGGCGCGACCGAGGAAGGCGCGCAGACCGAGGATGGTCTGCGAGTGGATTTGGCAGATGCGCGACTCCGTCAGGCCGAAAACGGCAGCGATTTCGGCCAGGCGCATGTTTTCGAAATAATACATGGCAAGTATCTTCCTCTGGATATCGGGCAATTCCGTCATCCGTTGAGTGAGAAGTTGCAGCAGCTCCTGTTTCTCGAGCGTGTCGCGGCCGGTCGTATCGTGTTCATCGGCCAGCAGTTCGTGCAACGAGGCCCCTTCGGACTCCTCGCCTTCGGCATGCTGGTCGAGCGCGATGAAGGTCACCGGGCGCGATTCGTCGAGCCACTTGGCGTATTCGACGTGGCTCAGGCCGAGCTCTTCGCAGATCTCGTCCTCGGTGGCGGTGCGGCCGAGCTTTTGCTCGAGCTCGTTGATCGCCTCCTTGAGCTTGCGGGCGCGGGCGCGCGTGCGGCGCGGGCACCAGTCCATGCGACGGAGCTCGTCGAGGACGGCGCCGCGGATGCGCATCGCGGCGTAGCCGGCAAAGGTGTTGCCCTGCTCCGGATCGTATTTGCGCACGGCGGCGATGAGGCCGGTGACGCCGACGCTGTAGAGGTCGTCTGCGTCGATGTGCGGCGGGAGGGTGAGTTTGATGCGGTCCACGACATTGCGGACCAACGGCAGGAAGCGCTCGATAAGATCCTTCTCATCGACAGCGCCCGAAGTCCCCGCGTAGGCGCGCCAGGCGGCCGTAGCAGGGGCGGTGGGTGTGGCATCCATGCCGCGTGCGAGTGCTGCAGCGGCGTTTTTCATGACTTCAGGGGCGAGAGTTCCGGCTTGGTCTTGGCGACCTCGGCGGCGGCGGCCCGTTGCCGGGCGGCCATGGTTTCACGCAAGCCGTCGAGCATGATGCTCCACAGCCAGCGAAAGAGGAGAGCGCCGATGAGACAGCCCACGGCGCCATCGAAGAAAATTCGGTCGGGCCCGCGGCCCATGTAGAGAGCGGTGCCCGCGGCGAGCGCGAACCCCAGCAGACCTCCGAGAAGAAAGACGTAGCGCATGATCAGGCGGCGGTGTTGAGGGCGGTGGCAGCGGCGACTTCGTCCTCGTCGTCGATGTCCGCGGGTTCGGGCTGCACGGTGGTCTCCGCGACCGGCATGGTGCGGCGCGCGACGGCGTCGGCGGCGTCCACCTCGAGATCGCTCGTGAGCGACGGACCGGTGGCGAGGAACAGCGGCTCGAGGTCGCCATCGAGCAGGTAATCCCACAGGCGGCCCCACTGGGAAACTTCGTCGAGGTGCGTGAAGACAACATGCGTCGCACCGAGATCGCGGCCGGCGGCGTAAGCCGAGCGCAGCGTCGAGTGATCGTAGGCGGCGTTCAACACGAGCACGCGCTCGGTGATCTTCTCGGTGTCGAGGAAGCGAGCGATCGAGGCGTTCTCGCTCGGATTGCGCAGCGACAGGCCGGGCAGGTCGAAGTAAACGAAACCGCCCTCCGTCGCCGGCTCGGTCGACGCGGGGAAATGCGCGAGCGGCACGCCGAGCGCCTCGCAGAACACCGGCAGCTGGCCGGGCGAATTCGGACGATCGAACTCCGCGGTGACGACGTGCCCGATGCGGGCGCGGCGGAAAACTTCCGCGGAAAGCCATTTGCAGAGCGCCGTCGTGCGACCGACACCGGGCGTGCCGAGGAACGCCGCGCGGCTGAGCGGCGCGCGGGTTGCGCGTTGCGCGGCGAGATCGCGGAGATGGTTGCCGGTCTCGACCAGCGCGCGGTGCAGCGGCAACTCCTCGAGGCGGCGCCATTCGGGGGCGCGTTCGAGGCGGGCGAGCAGAGACTCGGAGAAACCGGAGCGGCGGAGCAGCTCGGGCAGGGTCATCTTCGGCGCGCGGATCATCGAGCGCGGCGCGCGCACGCGGCCGGCGGAGACGGCTTCGTTGGCCGCGCCGAGTTCGCTGAGGACGGCTTTCGGCTCGGCGACGACTTCGGGCGCGGGCGCCGGAGCCGGCTCGGGCGCGAGGATTTGCGCGATGACTTCGAGTTTCGGAGAGGAGAACAGGCCGAGCATGCCGCCGCTCTCGACGTTGCGGACGGAGAGCACGCGGGCGTTTTCGCCGAGTTGCTCGCGGATGACGCGCGCGGCTTCGTCGGCGTTTTTCACCACGAAGCGGTAGCAGGAAGCGGCGGAAGATTGGGGCGCGGTGGACATGGCGGGATCAGGCGGCGGCCTTCAGGTTGTCGTTGCGGGCGAGGAGGTGCGCGGGAGCGGTGACGATGCCGGCGTTGTCGATCTCGGTGGACGACGGGAGCTCCTGGAACGCGAGGACCGTGAGGCGCGGGAACGACGGTTCGAGGAAGCGCTTGAGCGGGAGGCGTGTCTCGGTGGAGACGACGAGGACGGTGGGGAGGCCCTTGAGCGTGAGTTCGTTCGTGCGGCGGCTGAGTTCCTCGACGAGGTGGCGGCCCGTGGCCGGGTCGAGCGCGAGGCCGACATCGGTGGGCGAACGGTGAACTTTGGTCGCGAGCACTTGCTCGAGACGCGGGTCGAGCGTGAGGGCTTTGAGCGAACCGGGTTTCGCCTCGAACTCGGGGACGAAATACAGACCGAGGCGGCGGCGGACGAGTTCGCTGAGGTCGTCGGGATTCTTCGAGAGCGGCGCGAAATCCGCGATGCCTTCGAGGATGAGCGGGAGATTGAGGATCGCGATGTTCTCGCGGAGGAGATTCTGCAGCACGCGCTGGATGATGCCCATGTTGACGAGGTCCGGCAGGAGCTCGGCGATGAGCGCGGCGTGCGTGCCTTTGATGTGGTCGACGAGCGCCTGCACGTCCTGGCGGCCGAGGAGGTGATGGGCGTTGGCCTTGAGCGTCTCCGAAAGATGCGTGATGAGAACCGACGACGGATCGACGACCGTGAAGCTGTTCAACTCGGCGGTCTTGCGCTCGCCTTCGTCGATCCACACGGCGTCGAGGTTGAAGACCGGCTCGCGCGTCGGCATGCCGCGGAGGCGCACCGTGCTGCCGGTGACGTTCATCGCCATGAAGCGACCGGGCATCAGCGTGCCACGCGCGACCGTCTTGCCGCGGAGGAGGAAGCGGTAGTCGTTGGCCTCGAGTTCGAGATTGTCGCGGACGGAAATCGGCGGGACGACGATGCCCTTCTCGCGAGCGAGCGCCTTGCGCACGCCGGTGACGCGGGCGAGAAGGTCGCCGCCGACCTTGGCGTCGGCGAGTTGGAGAAGTCCGTAACCGATCTCGATCGCGAAGACGTCGACGTCGATGAGCTTGCGGACGTCCTCGGACTTCGCGGGCGAGACGGATTCGCCGGAGGCGCCGGCGGCGGCTTCGCCCGGTTTGCCGGAGACGCCGGACTTACCGGCTTTGGCGACAGCGGGAGCGCCCGAGGTGACGGCGGTGCCGTCGGCATCGAGAACCTTGAGCGTCTTGGCCATAAAGCCCGCGAGGAGCGCGAGGCTGGCGAACGGCAGCGTCGGCATGCCGGGCATGAGGGCGAACACGCCCATGCATCCGGCCGCGATGCCGAGGGCGCGCGGGTAACGGAAGAGCTGGCTGGTGACTTGCGTGCCGAGGTTGTTGTTGTCCGAGGCGCGCGTGACCAAGAGACCGGCACCGATGGAGATGATCAGCGCGGGAATCTGCGAGACGAGGCCGTCACCGATGGAGAGCAGCGTGAACTTCTGCAGCGACTCGCCGAGCGACATGCCCATTTGGAACACGCCGATCGCGAAACCGCCGAGAACGTTGACGAGAGTGATGAGGATGCCGGCGATCGCGTCGCCGCGCACGAACTTCGAGGCGCCGTCCATCGCGCCGTAGAAGTCGGCTTCCTTTTGGACCTTCAGGCGGCGAGTGGTGGCTTGGACTTCGTCGATGATGCCGGCGTTCAGTTCGGCATCGATGGCCATCTGCTTGCCGGGGAGCGCATCGAGCGTGAAGCGTGCGCTCACTTCAGCGATGCGGCCCGCGCCCTTCGTGATGACCACAAAGTTGATCACGACGAGAATGATGAACACCACGGCGCCGACGACGTAGTTGCCGCCGATGACGAAGTGGCCGAACCCTTCGATGATCTCGCCCGCGTAGCCGTGCGCGAGGATCTGGCGGGTTGAGCTGATGTTCAGCGCGAGGCGGAACAGCGTCAGCACGAGGAGCATCGTCGGGAAGCCCGAGAACTCCGGCGGATCCTTCACGTAGACGATCGCGAGGAGCACCAGCAGCGAGAGGCCGATGTTTAGCGCCAGCGCGAGGTCGATGAGGAACGGCGGAATCGGCAGCACCAGCAGCAGCACCGTGCCGAACAGCGCGGCGGTGAACAGCAGGTCAGCGCGCTGAAGCAGCTTGGCGATGTGGGCGTTGGAGGAGACGGGCATGGCTTAGGCGGCGTTGGTTCCGGCCGTGAGGCGGCGCGTCTTCAGCTGGTGGAAGTAGTAGCGGTGCGTGCGGTAAACGACCGCGAGGATCTGCGCGACGGCCTGGTAGAGCTCCGGCGGGATCGCCTCGCCGACCTTGCCCATCGCGAAGAGCAGGCGCGCGACCGGCTTGTTCTCGACCGTCGGCACGCCGTGTTCGGCGGCGAGCGCCTTGATGCGCTGCGCGAAACGATTCTCGCCCTTCGCGAGGATGACCGGGGCCTTGTCGACGCCGCGCTCGTATTTCAGCGCGACGGCAAAGTGCGTGGGGTTCGTCACGACGACGTCGGCCGTGGCCACGGACTCGAGCATCTGCCTTTGCAGGAGTCGGCGGGCCATGCGGCGCATCGCGCCCTTCACGTGCTGGTCGCCTTCGGAGTTCTTGGCCTCATCCTTCACTTCCTGCCGCGTCATCATCATGTCGCGGTGGGTTTTGAATTTTTCCCAGCCGTAGCTGATCGCGGCGATGACGCCGAGCGAGAGAAGCAGGCGGCCGAAGAACGCCGTGGAAGCTTCGCGCAAGAAGGTGCCGAGATACGCGGCCTCGACCGGCGCGGTGAACAGCGGATCCTCGAGCAGCGTGCGGGCGCCGAGATACAGCGCGTAGCCGATCGCGATGAGCTTCAGCACGTCGATGCCGGAACGCACCCAGGTGGCTTTCGAGAACAGGCGCTGGAGGCCGGCGACCGGGTTGAGCTGGTCGAGCTTCGGCGTGAGCACCTTGGCGGAAAGGCGGAATCCACTCTGGAAACCTCCCGCGAGCATCGCGGCGCCGGCGCAAGCGACGAGGACGGGCAGCACGACCTTCGCGCACGTGAGCAGGATGTTGCCGAGCAGGAGCGGAAACGTGTCCGTGTTCACCTGCATCAGCCGGAAATTCGTGAACATCATCACCGAATATTCGGCGACCTCGTTGGCGCTCTGCCGCACCGTGAACGCGAGCGCTCCCAGGGCCGCCGTCAGCGTGAACACGACCGTGAGCTCCTGGCTCCTCGCGAACTGACCCTTTTCCGCGGCCTCGGTGAGACGCTTCTCGGTCGGTTGCTCTGTTTTTTGGTCGTTGTCGGTGTCTGCCATCGTGGCGGGTGTTTGTCCGACCCACTTGAGCAACGCCGATGCCAAGGGTCTGCCACCGCCTGCTACGCGCAGTTCATCAACGTTTTAAATTTATTCCCGCCTCGCAAAAACGTTCCAACAGGCACTTCGTCCGGAGGCCGCAAAACTTAAGGCAAAAATTGCCTCATTTCCGCGGGGATGTTCTCCCGGCCCCGCCGTCCGTCAACGCGCCGGCAGGATTTGGAGCATCTGGATCGGCAGATCCGAAAACTCCACGTAAAGGTAGCGCCCGATCAGCGCACCGGCGCTCGCCAGCAGGCCGAGACCCATGATCGCACGCAACGAGAAGCTCAGCACGAAAACCTGCATCTTCGGCACGGCGCGGCCGAGCACCGAAAACGCGAGCGTGATGAGGAAGTTCAGCGCGATGAACGGCGCCGAAATGCGCAAACCGAGCTCGATCACGTGCCCGGTGTCGCGGATCAACTCGTCCCCCGCCCCGCTCGCCAGCATCGGGTGCCCCGGCGCCGCGAGCGTGAAGCTCTTCGCGAAGGCGCCGATCACGAGCAGGTGCGCTCCAAACAGAAAAAACAAGACGGTCGCCAGCACCGACAGGAAACCGGCCACGACTTCCGAGCTGATCTCCGGCGTGCCGAACCCGGGCGTGCCAGCGAGACCGATCTCCGACGAAACCATGCGGCCCGCCATTTCGATCGCCGCAAACGCCATCCGTCCCACGAAACCGAGCGCGATCCCGAGCAACAATTCTCCGCCAAACGCCAGCGCGAGGTGCCAGATGTCGAGCGGCAGCTGGGCCGCGGGCACGAGTCCGGTCAGCAGCGTCGCGAGACACATGGCCATCGCCGCGCGCACGATCACCGGCGGCGGATGACCGCCGAGCGACGGCAGCAGGATGATCACACCGAGTCCCCGCAGGAACACCATCATCCAGGTGAGCAGGTAGCCGATGGTCACGAAACGGCGGCGGGAAGGCCGCCGGGTTGAGGGTTGAGAGTTGAGGGTTGAGAGCCCAAGGCAGCGTCGAGTGATCGGAGCAACTGGTTCGGTCTCTCAGCACTAGGCTCCAAGCTTTTCCTCAGTGCGCCAGCGCCGGCATCTTCGCGAACACCGCGAGCGTGAACTCGGTGAGGCTGCGCAGCAGCCACGGCGCGAGCAGCACGGCGAGTCCCGCGAGCGCGATCAATTTCGGCGCGAAGGTCAGCGTGTTTTCCTGCATCGAAGTGATCGACTGGAAAAGGCTCGTGATGAGACCGACCACCAGCAGCAGGCCGAGAAACGGCGCCACGATGTAGAGCGCGAAGAGCACCGTGGACTTGAAGAGGTCGATGGCGAGTTCGGGGTTCATGCGGGAAACGCTGAGAGTCTAGAGCTGAGTGCTGAGAGAAAAAAGAGAAGCGGCACGGCGTTGGAAATGGGTCGGACTCTAGACTCTTGGCTCTGGACTTCTCCTCACGTCGCGAAGCTCTGCACGAGCGACTTCACGATCAGGTGCCAGCCGTCGACGAGGACGAACAGCAGCAGCTTGAATGGCAGCGAGACGACGTTCGGCGGCATCATCATCATGCCGAGGCCCATCAGCACCGACGACACGAGGAAATCGATGATGAGGAACGGCAGGAACAGCAGGAATCCCATCTGGAACGCCGTCTGCAGCTCGCTGATCACGAACGCGGGGATCACGACGCGCAGCGGCAGGTCCTTCACCGCCGTCGGGCCGTAGCCGCCGAGTTCGAGGAAATACTCCAAGTCGCGCGTGCGCGTCTGCTTCAGCATGAAATCCCGCAGCGGCGCCGCGCCGCGATCGAGCGCTTCGTTCGACGTGATCTTGTTGTCGAGATACGGACGCAGCGCCTCGTTGTTCACACGGTCGAACACCGGGCCCATGATGAAAAAGGTGAGGAAGAGCGAGAGGCCGACGATGATCTGATTCGACGGTGCGCTGGGCACGCCGAGCGCCGTGCGCACGAAGCCGAGCACGATCACGATGCGCGTGAAGCTCGTCATCAGCAGCACCAGCGACGGCGCCACCGAGAGCAGCGTCATCATCAGCACGATCTGCACCGCGACGCTCATCTGCGCGGGCTTTTCCGCGCCTTCGAGATTGATCGAGAGGCGGAGCGGATCGTTGGCCGTGGTGGTGGCGGTCGGGCTCGACGCGCTCGGGCCGGTCGGCTGCACGAGCAGTCCGGTGGGCGGCGTCAGCGTCGTGGATTGTCCCGACTGCGGTGCTGCAGTCTGGGCTGCGAGCGGCAACACGCCGAGCGCGAGACAGAGAAAAATTTGGGCGAAACGTCGCATGGTCGTCCGTGACGGGGCGCGTCAATCGCGCGGGTCGCGCTCGTCCTCGTCGAGCGACTTCAACAGCGAGATGCTGCCAGGGCAGACACCGAGGAGGAATTTCTTCCCTTCGTAGTCGGCGACCACGAGGTATTGGCGGTTACCGAGCGAGCGGCTCTCGGCGATGGTCAACTTGCGCGCATCGCGACCGGCGATGCCACCGGGAGTGCGGCGTTGGCGCCAGAGCATCCAACCGCCCGCGGCTGCGGCGCCAGCGGCGAGGACGATAAGCACGTAGTTCGAGTCGCCCGACTTCGTGGCCGAAGTGGCCGGCGCGTCGCCGGACACGGCGTTGCGCGGACGGATGATGTCGGACTCCTTCGGCTTTTCTTGCGCGAAGGCAGCGAGGCTGAGCGCGGCGAGCGCGCAGGCGGCGATGGCGAGCCGGCGGATCATGCCTTCGGGCTGCCGACGAGTTCGGTGATCTTGATGCCGAAATTGTCTTCGACGACCACGACTTCGCCGTAGGCGACGAGCTTGTCGTTCACGTAGAGGCCGACCGGGTCGCTGGCGTGCTGCATGAGCTGCACGACGGAGCCGGAGGAGAGTTCGAGGACGTCGCGCATCGGCAGCATGCAGGAGCCGAGTTGCACGGTCACCTTCACCTTTACGTCCAAAACGATATCAAGAGCTTTTTCGTCCATCAGGTTTGCCATGGGAAATGTCCTCCGGGTTGAGCGGGATCTTCTTTGTGAGCTGCACCGCCACGTGGTCGGAATCGAGGCCGACGGTGCCGATGAATTTCGGCGTGCCGTTCAGCAAGACGCGGGTGCGCTGCATCAGGTCGGTCGGCATCTCGATGACGTCGCCGACACGCAGGCTGCTCACTTCGCGCAGGGAAAGTTCGAACGCCTCCCACTCCGCGCGCACGGGCATGGAGATGTGGTCGTAGGCCTTCTGCCAGGCGGCGCGCTTCTCGACGGTGGTGACTTGGGAATCCTTAGCCCGGCGCGCCTGCATCTTTTTCACGAGCGGCTCGATCGTGTAGTAGGGCACACCGAGCTGAATCTGCTCGGAGCAATCGCCGAAATTCACCTCGAGCGTCAGCGCGAGGACGATGGCGTCCTTGGGCGAGGTCTGGAGAAAGCGGCCGTTGTTTTCGTGGCCGACGATGAGCGGGCGCAGGTCCTGCTCGGCCTTCCATTGGCCGCACCATTCCTCGAGCACGATAACGATCACGTCCTCGAGCAGGGCGACTTCGATCTCGGTGAGGTAGCGCTCGGCCTTCACGGAGTGGCCGCGGCCGCCGAGCAGGCGGTCGGCGATGGTGAGCGCGAGGCGCGGATTGATGTCGAGCACGCCGACGCCGATCAGCGGCTCGGCCTTGAACAGGCAGATGTGCGTCGGGCTCGGCAGCGACTCGGTGAACTTCGAGTAGGTGACCGTCGTGAGCTGCGCCATCTTCAGGCCGAACTCCATGCGGAGAAACAGCGAGAGACGCGCGCTCAGGTAGCGGATGAAGTCCTCGTGCAGCAGACGCAGGCGGCGAAGTTCGACTTCGGAGAGGAAAACCGGATTCCGGAAGTCGTAGGCTTCTACCTTGCTGACCGCCTTCGCATCGCCGCGCCGCCCGTCGGCGCGGATGAGCATGCTCTTCGGTCCGGCGTCGACGGAGGTCTGTGCCAGCAGTTTGTCGATCTCGGATTGATCGAGAAACTCGCTGGCAGTCTTTTGCGGGTCGTCGGCCATGGTCGCAGCCTTACTGGATCACGAAGTCCGAGAAATACACCTGCTCGACGAGGCGTTTGCCGAGCGCCTGGTTGTAGGCGGCGACGAGTTTCTCGCGCAGGACGTTCTTGGAGCCGGGCTCCTCGAGGTCGGCGAGCGTGAGCGACGAGAGGACGTTGAGCGTGATGTCGGTGAGCTTGGCCTTCTGGGTTTCGAAGACGCCCTTCACGCTTTTGCCGCCGACGCCGGTCACGATGAAACTGGTCTTCAGGTAACGCGTGCCCATGGTGCCGGCGAGATTCACGACGACGTTGGAGAACTCGTAGTTGCCGCCGGTGTCCTTGCCCTCGCCCTTGCCTTCCTTGCCGCCGTGGCCGCCCTTTTCTTCCTTCGCGGGCGCCTCTTCGGCGGGCTCTTCGTGCTCGGCGCCGGCTTCGGCTTTGCCGTGGGCGTCGGCCGCGGGAGCGCCGAGCTTGGCTTGGAGGCGCGGCAGCAGCACGTATTCGGCGACACCGAACGTCGCCGCCGGCGCGAGCAAGATGGCCACGATCGCGGGCAACCACGCGGAGAGGCCGCCGCCGCCTTTCTTCTTTTCGGCGGGAGCAGAGTCGGCGGCGGGAGCAGCCGGCGCGGAGTCCTTCGATTCCTTGGCGTCTTTTTTCTCGGCCATGGCGGCGGGCGGTTAGGCGAAGCTCAGCTGCGCTTCAGGTTGACGATGTCTTCGAGGACGGTGTCGGAAACCGTGATGAGACGGGAACCGGCCTGGAAGGAACGCTGCGTGGTGATGAGGTCGGAGAACTGCGCGGTCAGGTCGACGTTCGAGGATTCGAGGACGCCCGACTGCACGTTGCCGAGGCCGTCGGAGCCCGGGTCGTTGTTGCCGGCGAGGATGCCGCCGCCGACCGGACCCGCGGCCGCGAGGCCCGAGTAGAGGTTGTTGCCCTCGCGGGTGAGCGCGGAGGTGTCGTTGAAATTCTGCAGCTGCAGCTTGTTCGTCGTCGCCGACGTGCCGTCGGAGAAGAACTCGACGAGGTTGCCCTGCTTGTCGATGGAGATGGATTTGAGCTCGGCGCCAGTGGGGTTGTTCTGGCCGACGCGGATGTCGCCGACGGCGGTCGGCGGGACCGCGCCCGTGAGGCCCTGGAGGCGGAGACCGCTTTGCGTGACGACGTAGCCGTTGTCGTCGATGCGGAAGGAGCCATCGCGCGTGGCGTAGGAGGTGCCACTGGTGGCGTCGTTGACGACGAAGAAGCCGCGGCCGGAGATGCCGATGTCGGTCGTCACGCCCGTGCTGGTGAGCGCGCCCTGCGAGAAGTTGGTGCTGATGCCGGCGAGCTGCACGCCCGTGCCGACTTGGATCGCAGACTGGCTCGAGGCCGTGCCGTTCGACGGCGCGGAGCCGCGCAGCGTGTTGGAGAAGCTCTCCGCGAAGCTCGCTTGCGACGACTTGTAGCCGGTCGTGTTGATGTTCGCGATGTTGTTGCCGATGACTTCGAGGCCCTTGCTGAACGTGCGAAGGGCGCTGACGCCGGAGGTGAGTGTGCCGATGAGTGCCATGGTGAGTTGAGGATGTTTGGAAGTTTTCTGGTTTAGGCCGACGTGCCGTCCGTTGCGGTGCTGCTCTGCTGGGTTGCGGTCGGCTCGATCCGTCGAACCGAATAAAGGGGATAGGATTTGTCGCCGATCTTGAGCGACACGCCGTTGGTGGCGTCGTTGTCGAGGGCGGTGACGACGCCGGTCACGGACTTGCCCTTGTCGTCCTCGACGGTGACGGTGCGGCCGATGTAGCTGTTGCCCATCAGCAGCTGCTGGTCAGCGCGCAGGGCGGCCATCTGCGTGGCCATCGTCTTGTTTTGCTCGAGGGCGGAGAACTGCGCCATCTGCGCGATGAACGCGGTGTCTTCCATCGGCTTCATTGGGTCCTGCTGCTGGAACTGCACGGCGAGCAGCTTCATGAATTCGTCGGAACCGAGCGTCTTGGTGACTTTGCGCGCGGTGCCGCCGCTGGAGTTGTAGAGATCGGAGTAACCGACGTTCTTGGACGAGGTGGAGGTGGCGCTGGTGACGGACATGGGATTAAGCGACGGCGGAAAGGTGGACGGACGTGGGCAGCACGACGGGCGCGGCGCTGGTGGCGGCGCCGCCATCGCGCGGCTGGAAAGGCGTGGAGCGGGCGATGCTGCCGAAGAATTCCTGCGCGCGCGCCTGCTGCTGATTTTGCTGCTGTTGCTGCTGCGCAGCGGATTGCCCGGGCGATTGCTGGTGCTGTTGCTGCGCGAACGACCCCGTGCCGGTCTGCGGCGACGAGGTGGGCGAGACCACGGGCTCGAGGAAACGCAGCGCGCTCTCGGGCTGCGCGGCGACGGCCTTCCACTCGTTCGAGATCGCGGCGCGCAACTCAGGGGAATCCGTGCGGAATTCGGTGCGGACGGTGCCGTTGCGGAGCTCGACGCGGACGGCCAGATCCTCGGTGCCAAACTTGAACTTCAGCTGGACGCTCGGCACGGGCTGGAGCTTCGAGGCGGCCTGGGCGTCGACGACGTTGGTGACCGTCTCCACAGCGCGCTTCGCAAACGAAGCCGCGACCAGCTGCGGCATCGGCTCGGGCGAACCAGCGGCCACGACCTGCGTCTGCGCCGGCACGACGGACACGATCGCCGGGACCGTCGGCGAGACGGCGGAGAAGGTGTCGTGCGGAATGAAGAGCATGGTCGGACGCGTTTCAGCAACGCCGATGCCAGCTTTCTTTTCCGGCAAGCTAAGCTCCTGCTTATCCGCAGTTAGAAAGTTTTTTCCGGCGGACTTTTTTTCGCCGAAATCGATCTCCGGCGACTCGGGGTTCGAAGCGGCAGAATTTTCCGCGCGCGGTGCGACGGACTCGGTCGCAGGCACGTTCTTCGACGCGACCTGGCCTTCGACGACCGGCGCCGTCGGCAAAGCCAGCGCAACGACCACACCTTCCGGAAGCTCGACCGACGCCTCCACTTGCAGGGGCGCCTGGTCCGGCGCCGATGAAACCGGCAGGCCAGGAGTCGTCGGGCGAACCGGAGTCGATGCGCGAACGATGGGAGTCGGACGCGGCTCGGTCGACGTCGCAGGCCGGCTCGTCGCGGTCGGAACAACCATCGTTTCGGAAACGGTCGCGGGCGAAGTCGGAGCGGCTTCGGTCTGCGGTGCCGCTGCCGTCGCGTCCACCACCTCGGGCGCGCTCGCGGAAGCGAACGGCTGGCCGGGCGCCGGCGCGGGCGTCGTCCGCTCGGGCAACGTCACGCTCAAGGCGATCGCGCCGCCGCGAAGCGCCTCAACGGTCGAAGGAACACCGCCGGGCAAAGTGTCGTCGTCGGCATTTTCCGCGCCGTGCTCGTCGGGCGAAGTGGCGACCGGAGTGAGAGGAGCTTCCGCCGGAGGCGGCGCGACCAGCGCGGCAACGGGCGCGAGCAGCGCCGCGACGGCCTCGAGAGTCGCGCGATCCGGCATCGTCGCCGTCACGGCGGGCGACGCTTCGGGCATCGCCTCATCGCTGTCGCCGGACACCGCCGCAACGTTCACGCCGCGCGCGATGCCGCGAGCATCGGTCGGCGCGCCTCGAGTCGACGACGGCGGCACGTTCTTGGACGGTGCCACGCTCGTAGGTATTGCCACACTCGTCGGCGATGGCGGCACGGACGTCGCGGTCGTCGGAGTGACGGTGCGCACGCCGGGAGCGGTGGCCACGGTGCCGGGGTTGGCGACCGGTGTAGAAACAGGGCTTGTCGCCGGCTGTGGCGCCACGGGAGCGGGCGTCGCCGTATCGCCACCGAGCAACGCGCCGAAATCGGACGCCGCGCAGGCCGGACTATTGGTCGCGACCGGCGACTCCGAAGCGCTGGCGCCGAGCAGCGCGGCGAGATCGCCGGTGAGCGCGGAGGGAACGGTCGAACTCGCACTGAGCGAGATTTCGGCGGGGGAAGTGCTGGGGAAGGAAGTCGTCATGCAGGGCTTCCTTCCGTGGAATTCGTGCGCGCCATCCGTGGCGCACGATTGAGTGTGGGCGAATCAGGCCGGCTTGGCGGCCTTCATCAGACGCAGTTTTTCGGAAAGGATGGCGACGCGGCGCGCGAGCGTGCCGTCGACGGTGGCGGTCTTGCTCATCTCCTCGAAGATCGGCGACACCGTGTCGGGCTTCATCAGCGAGAGGATTTTAACGGCGGTGGTGTCGTCGAGTTCCTTGATGATCGCGACGGCGGCACGCGGCGTGAGATTGGCGTAGGTGGTGGCGAGGGTCTTGAGGTTCTTCGCCTCGTCGGCGTTGATCTCGACGACCTTGTCGGAAATTTCCTTCCGCATCCGCTCGAGATCGGCGCGGACCTTGTCGAGTTCCTGCTGTTCCGCCGAGAGGCGGGCAGCGCGCTGGTCGAGCTGCTCGGCCTGTTTGCGCAGGCGTTCCTTCTCGCCCTTCAACTCGGAGGCGAGGTTGTCGATTTCGATCGTCCAGAAATCCCAGCCCTGGGCCTTCTGCGTCTTCACCGACGCGGCGCGCGTCGCGGCGGCGTGCGCGATGATGGCGTCGCCGGCGCGCCAGAACCAGCCCAAGCCGGCGGCCATGCCGGACATCAGCGCGAGAAAAACGACGATCGCGGGATTTTGAGCGAGCTTGGTCATGAGAAGAGAGTGCGGCGCACCGACCGGAAGCCGGCGAAATCATCCATCGCGTTCTGGTCCTCGACGAGCGCGGCGGCGCGATGGACGGAGCGCGCTTTTTCCTCGAGCTTGTTGACGACCTTGAGCTGGCGGCTCGCATCGAGGTATTCCGCGCGGCGCTTGTGCATCACATCGCGCGCCTCGATGACTTTGCGCTCTGCCTGCACTTCCTCTTCGCACTCGCTGCGGTAGGTGCGGAAGAGCGACGCGGCATCGGCGGCGAGAAACGTGCCCCCGCGTCCGTCGAACAGCGTTTGCGCGAGCTCGGCCACCCGCGTGCGCGTGGTCGCGAGCGACTCTTCGGCTTGCACGTAAACATGGACCGAGGCGGCGAACGCCTCGCGAGCGCGCAGCTCCTTGTGCGCGCGGATGACGGCCACGGGCCGGAGGGGAAAACGGAAACGTTTCATGGCACGAGGATCTTCCTGAGCAGCTTGAAGGATTCCGCGCGGGCCGTGTGCTCATGGACGCCCTGACGGAGAAATTTGCGCAGCGGCTCGTGCAGCGTGATCGCCTGGTCGAGCGCGGCGTTGGCGCCCTTTTGGTAGGCGCCGATGGAAATGAGATCCTCGTTCTTGCGGTAGAGCGCGAGGTGCTCGCGGGCCTTGGCGGCGACATCCACCTCGTCGATCGTGCAGACGTCGCGCGTCAGACGGCTGACGGATTCGAGCACGTCGACCGCGGGGTAGTGATTGAAATGCGCGAGCTGGCGCGAGAGCACCAAGTGTCCGTCAAGAATACCGCGGACGGCGTCGGCGACGGGCTCGTTCATGTCGTCGCCTTCCACGAGCACGGTGTAGAGCGCGGTGATCGCGCCGTTCTCGCCGGCGCCGGAGCGCTCGAGCAGGCGCGGCAGCAGCGCGAAAACCGACGGCGTGTAGCCGCGCGTCGCGGGAGGTTCGCCGATGGCGAGGCCGATCTCGCGTTGCGCCATCGCGAAACGCGTCACCGAGTCCATCATCAGCATCACGTTCTTGCCCTGATCGCGATACGCCTCGGCGATCGACGTCGCCGTGAACGCAGCACGCAGGCGCAACGGCGCGGGTGTGTCGGAAGTGGCGACGACGACGACAGAGCGCTTCAGGCCCTCGGGGCCGAGGTCCTTCTCGAGGAACTCGCGGACTTCGCGACCGCGCTCACCGACGAGCGCGATGACGACCACGTCGGCCGAGCAACCGCGCGCGATCATGCCGAGCAAAGTGGACTTACCGACACCGGAGCCGGCGAAGATGCCGAGACGCTGACCGCGTCCGATCGGCGTGAAGGTGTCGAGCACGCGCACGCCGGTCGTGAGTGCTTCCTTGATGCGCTGGCGGCGCAGCGGGTGCGGCGGCGTGTGGTCGCGCTCCGTGCGGTCGACGGGGAGCAAACCGAGTTCGTCGAACGGACGACCGAGCGCATCGAGCACGCGGCCGAGCAACTCCGGGCCGGGGCGCGGCAGCGGCGGACGGTCGGCGGCGGCGACTTCGCAGCCGACGTGCAGGCCGGACGTGTCGCCGAGCGGCATGAGCAGCACGCGGTGTTCGCGGAAGCCGACGACCTCGGCGCGGACGGTGAAGTCGGTGCGCGGCGAGCGGACGTTGCAAAGTTCGCCGAGGCCGACGTTCGGGCCTTCGGACTCGATGATGAGGCCGGCGACACCCGTGACCGCGCCGACGCGCTGCACCGCCGGCAGGTGCTTGACCTGCGTGCGGAGCACATCGACAAGCGGTGCGACGGCGGCGTTCATGCGCAATCGCCTCCGAAGCCGATCTCGTCGGTGAGGTTGAGGATCTCCGCGCCGAATCCCGGCGAAACGCCGGAGCGATCGAAATCCGTCGCGTCGCCCGCGCCGCAGAAAGTGTAACCTAATAGGTTACAAGTCGCGGCCGGCCTCGGCGCGTTTTCACTCGAGAGTGCGCGGAAAGTGTAACCTATTAGGTTACACGGCGGCAGGAGCTGGAGGCGGGGATTCATGCGCCGGTGAGGGAGTGGCTGAGGGCGGCGAGCTTGGTTTCCTGGCGGGCGTCGGTGAGGCCGAAGCGCGAGCGGACGAGGCAGTCGCCGGGGCGGAGCGTGCCGTCGACGCGGACTTGCAGGCCCGGATAACGCTTCATCCAATCGGGATTCAGCGCGGTGAGCAGTTCGGCGTCGCGCGGGGCGAGCGAGAGTTCGAGGCCTTCGCGCTCGGGGAAGAGCTGTTCGAGCGCTTCGCGGCAGAGGCGCTCAATCGTCTCGACCGGCGGCTCGTAGCCGGCGAGGAGGCGGTGCGCGATGTCGACCGCGAGCGCCGGGAGGGCGTCGCGAAGTTGCGTGACGAGCGAAGGCTCGATCGCGGAGAGTTTGTGCAACACGCCTTCGCTGAGCTGGCCCATGTCGGCGCGGAACTCGACCATCTGCTGGTCGGCGAGCGCGCGGGCGGAGTCGACGCCGCGGCGGTAGGCTTCCTCGCATTTGGCGGCGACCTCGGCCTCGGTGTAGATGCGTCCCTGGCCGGGCAGCACGGCGGCGGCGAGCGGGCGGTCGAAGGCGATGAGTTTGGCGTAGCCCACGGTCAGGATTTGGAAGAGCGGATCGGGGAAACCGGGAAAGCCACCACGCGCGCCCGCGAGCGAACCGGACGCGAGCGCACCGTGGCCGGGCGCGACGCGGCGGACACGCCAAACTCGAAGCTCCGCATGATGGCGCGGAGCGGTTCGGTGGTGGCGGAGGTGGGCGACGGCGTCATGGGCGTCAGGCGACGAGTGCTTGCGACTCGGAATCGAGGGAGATCTGGCCCTCTTCCTCGAGGCGGCGGACGGCCTGGATGATGACGTCCTGCGCGGCTTCGACGTCCTTGAGGCGGACGGGCCCGAGGAGTTCGATTTCCTCCTTGAGGCCTTCGGCGGCGCGCTTGGAGAGGCCGGCGTAGATTTTTTCGCGCAGCGATTCGCTGGCGGACTTCATCGAGATGGCGAGGTTGCCGGAGTCGACTTCGCGCAGCACGCGCTGCAGGTCGGCGGCGGCGAGGCGGTTGAGGTCCTCGAAGCTGAAGAGCTTCTTGCGGATCGCGGCGCCGAGGGTCGCGTTGCGCTCCTCGATGCGGGCGAGCAGGTTCTTCGACATGTCCTTGTCGAGGGAGTTGAGCAGGCCGGCGACCGCGCGGACGCCGCCGCTGCGGTGGAAGGCGGTGCGCACCTTCGTGTCGAAGTGCTTGCCGAGGGAGCGCACGATTTTGCCCACGAGGTCGAGCGACGTGGACTCTATCGTGCCGAGGCGCTCGACGACTTCCTCGCGGAGGTCGGGACTGAGCAGGGCAAACACTTCGGCGGACTTCGCCGGATCGAGATACGACAAGACGAAGGAAATCGTCTGCGGCTGCTCGTGCTTGATGAGATTGAAAATCTGGCGGCCTTCCATCTCGGCGATGTCGCTGATGATCTCGATGGAGCTGCCGGCGACGGGGCCGACGCGGCCGATGATCGATTGGGCCTTGTAGTCGCCCTTGGCGATCTCGAGCGTGCGTTGCGCGAAGGGCAGGCCGCCGAGCGCGGAGCCGACGCTGGTGGCGACGATCGAGCTGAATTCCTCCATCGCCTGCTTCTGCGTGGCCTCGGGAATCATCGTGAACGTCGACATCTCGCGGCACAGCATCTCGATCTCGGCGTCGTCGAATTGTTTCAGCACCTCGGCGGCGGCCTCGGGCCCGATGCAAATCAGGAAGACGGCGAGCTTCTGCTGACGGTTGAGCTTGGTGAAATCGATGTCGGCCATGGGAGAACTAGCTGAGAGTTGAGAGCTGAGAGCTGAGAGAAAGAGCCGCGACGCAGAGAGCGGTCCGGTTGGCCGGGCCGCTCGTCTCTGGGCTCTGGGCTCTGAGCTCTGGACTTTTCACGGGATCAATTCTTGGCGGCGGGCGGGTTGGCGACCCAGTCGCGGAGCGCCGTGCCGATGTTGGCGGGTTTCTGCCGGATGAGTTGGTTGAGCATGTCCGGCGTGATCGCGGAGCCGTTCTGGAGCTGGCGGGCGGCGATGTCGGGCGGCATGGCGAAGACTTCGACCGGGACGGTCTCGGGCTTCTGCTTCGAGAGGAGGCGGAGGAAAACGAGGAGCACGATCGCGGCGCCGGCGACGGCGGCCCAGCGCGAGGCGACCTCGATCCAGCCTTGCATGCGCGTCTCGCTCTGGATGGCGGAGACGGTCTCGGCCACGGGCTCGACGGCGAAGGGCAGTTCCTGCAACGCGACGATCGAGTCGAGTTCCTGGCCGGGCGCGGCCTTGAGGCCGAGCGCGTTGACGACCACTTGGCGCAACGCGGTGAGTTCCTCGGGCGTGCGTTTCTGTTGCGTGGGCTGCGTGCCGGCCGGCGAACCGGCGGGCGGCGGGACGAGGCGCGGCGCGATCATCACGGAGGCGGTCACGTTCTTGATCGTGCCCGGATTGCGCGTGATGTTCGTCGTGGTGCGGTTGATCTCGTAAGCGGTGGTGCGGTTCTTGCGCGATTGCTCGGTGGTGTTGACCGGCTTGGCGGTTTCGGCCGCGACCGTCTTTTCCGGGACGTTGGCGCTCACGCCGGTGGCGCCGCCGTTGGTGCGGGTTTCGGCGGAGTTGGAATTATCCTCGGTGATCGTCTGCGTGCGGACAACCTGGCCGTCCGGATCGAATTTTTCCTGCATCTGCGTCGTCGACTCGGTGTCGATGTCGGCGGAGACGCGGACGACGGCGTTGCCCGGCCCGATGACGGCGCCGAGCATGGTCTCGACTTTCTTGGAAAGGTAATCCTCGACCTGTTGCTTGTAGCGCATCTGCGAGGAGGCGTTGCCGAGCGACGGGTCCTGCTTGAGTTCCTCGGAGAGCACGCGGCCGCGGTTGTCGACGACGGCGACGGTGTCGGGCGTGAGGCCTTGGACGGCGTTGGCGACGAGGTGGCGGATGGCGTTGACGCCCTCGGTGTCGAGGCGACCGCCGCCCATGTCGACGAAGACGGAGGCGGTGGAGCGCACGCCCTGGTCGGTGAGGAGGAGCCGGTTTTCCGGCTGCACGATCATGACGCGCGCGGCGCGGACGCCTTGGAGCTGCGTGATGGTGCGGGCGAGTTCGCCTTGGATGGCGCGGAGGTAATTGGTGCGCTGGACGAAGTCCGAGAGGCCGAACTGGCCCTTGTCGAAGATTTCAAAACCGACGCCGTCGCCGCTCGGGAGGCCCTTCGAGGCGAGATCCATGCGGAGCTTGTAGACTTGGTCGGCCGGGACCTGCACGGCGGTGCCGCCGGCGGTGACTTGGTAAGGGATGTTGCGCGTCTGGAGTTCGCTGATGATCGCGGTGGCGTCCTTCTCGGCGAGGCGGGCGTAGAGCAGCTGGTAATCGGGGCGGCGCGACCACATGACGAGCGCGATCATCGCGCCGATCACGCCGAGGGCGGCGACGATGAGCGAGACGCGTTGGTTGAGGCCAAGCTGTTGCCAGAGGGCGAGCAGGGAGGCGGCGAAGTTTTTCATGCGGCGTTAGGCGCGGGAGCGGAAAGAGAAAGTTCGGGAGAACGAGAAAGAGAATGAGAACGAGAACGAGAACGATTCAGGCGGCGGGCTCACACCTGCATGCGCATCAATTCCTGGTAGGATTCGACGAGCTTGTTGCGCACCTCGACCATGAGGGAGAACGCGACGCCGGCTTCCTGCATGGCGATGACGGATTGGTGAAGCTGGTCGGTCTCGCCCATGAGGACCTTTTGCGTGAGCTGGCTGGCTTCGGCCTGCTTCGAGCTGACGGTGTCGACGAGTCCGCCGAGCATTTCGCTGAAGCCGTTCGAGGTCGGCGCGGCGGCGCGCATGCCGTCGGGCAGCGACCCGATGGCGCCGGCGGCGGCCTGCTTCTCGCGCAGCGCCTCGGCGCGCGCCATGGCTTGGGGAACGAGGGAGGAATAAACGGAGCCGACGGGAGACATGGGATTACTTGCCGATCTCGAGCGTCTTCATCGCGAGGTTGCGCGAGTTCTTGGCGACGGAGAGGTTCGCCTCGTAGGCGCGGGAGGCCGTGATGAGGTCCACCATTTCGTAGGCGAGGTTGACGTTGGGCATCGTGACGAGGCCGTCCGGGCCGGCGTCGGGATGCTGGGGGTTGTAAACTTGTTGGCCGGGCGACTTGTCGCTCTGCACGCCGCCGATGCGGACGGTGGTGAGCGAGGCGCCGCCGGTGCGCTTCACGAGCTCGGTCTCGAAGGAAACGATCTGGCGCTTGTAGGCGCCGCCGTCGGCGGTGCGGGTCGTCTGGGCGTTGGCGATGTTCTGCGCGACGATGTCGAGGCGCATGCGCTGGGCCGCGAGCGCGCCGGAGGTGACTTGGATGCCGGGGATGAGGTCCATGGGTCAGCGGCTCAGTATTGGCGGCCGGTGATGGCGAGCTTCAGCTGCTTGATGTTCCGGGAGACGACTTCGCTGAGGAATTCGTATTCGGCGGAGTTCTTGTTCATCGCGAGCAGCTCGTGCTCGATCTCGACGGTGTTGCCGTCCGGGCGCACGGCGCGCGCATGGGCGTCCTCGGCGAGTTTCGGCTTCAGCTCGGCGGCGCGGTCGAAATCGCCGGTCTTCAAGCTGGCCTTCAACTGCTCCGAAAAATCCGTGCTGACGTCCAAGCGCCGATAGCCGGGCGTTTCGGCGTTGGCGATGTTGGCAGCGATCGCTTCCTGGCGCAGGGCGGCCGCATCGAGGAGTTTCCGGGCTACGGCGTAGTTGGCGGATTGAAAGATGGGGTCGACCATACCCTCGCGTAAACACGGCGCATGCCAGTGCACGCCCCACCCCTCCAAGCCACACAATATCAGCGAAATAGGCCGAAACTCCCGAACGCGCCGGCCAATTGGGCGACAGCTAGGTCGTTCCCCGGCAGAAATTGCCCGCCCTCGCGGAGGCGTCCGGAGAATTTCCGGAGCGTAAAACTACAGCCCCGCCCGTTTGGGCCGATGGATGGGGACAAAGCCTCATGAGGGACAGCGAGTTCGATTTCATCCGCACGCTCGTTTACGAACGCAGCCGCATCCAGCTTGGCCCCGACAAACGGGAGCTGGTCGCCGCGCGTCTCGGCAAACGGCTCCGCGCCACGAAGACCGACAGCATCGGCCACTACTGCGACCTGCTCAAATCCGGCCAAGCCGAGGAAGAGCTCGCGCACCTGATCGACGCCATCTCTACGAACCACACGTTCTTCTTCCGCGAGAACGCGCACTTCGACTACCTCCGCTCGCACATCGTGCCGGAAATGCTCGCGCGCCACCGCACGGAGCGCTGGTCGCAATTCTACGTGTGGAGCGCCGCCAGCTCCTCCGGCGAGGAGCCCTACTCCATCGCCATGACGCTTGCCGAAGCCCTGCCGCGCACCAGCGGCTGGAACTGGCGCATCGAAGCGACGGACATCTCGCACCGCATCCTCGAGAAAGCGCGCAACGCGATCTACCGCGACGACGTGGTCGCCAAGCTCCCGCAGTCCACGATCAAAACCTACTTCCAGCGCGGCGTCGGCCCGCAGGAAGGCAACTACCGCGTGCGCCCGGAAATCCGCTCTCAGGTGAACTACCAGCATCTGAACCTCCTCGAGGGCGAGCCGCCGTTCAAGGATTCGTTCCAAGTCATTTTCTGCCGCAACGTGATGATCTACTTCGATCGCCCCACGCAGGAGGAACTCGTCAACAAGCTCACGCGCCGCTTGGTCCCCGGCGGTTACCTCCTCGTCGGCCACAGCGAAAGCCTCACCGGCATCAAACACTCTCTCCAACTCGTCAAACCGGCGATCTACCGGCGTCCGCTCAAGCCATGACCGCACCGAAAAAAATCCGGGTGCTCATCGTCGACGACTCCGCCGTCGTCCGGAAACTCGCCAGCGAAGCCCTCGCCGCCGATCCCGAGATCGAAGTCGTCGGCACCGCCATCGATCCCTACATGGCGCGCGACAAGCTCAAGGAGCTCTCGCCCGACGTCCTCACGCTCGACCTCGAAATGCCGCGCATGGACGGCCTCACGTTCCTGCGTCTGCTGATGGAGCGCCGCCCGATCCCGGTCATCGTGATGAGTTCGCTCACGCAGCGCGGCTCCGAATACGCCCTCGAGGCGCTCCGCCTCGGCGCCGTCGACGTTCTCGGCAAACCGAGCGGCTCGTTCTCCTTCGGCAACCTTGGCCCGCAACTCATCGCGAAGGTCAAAACCGCCGCGCAAGCGCGCGTGCGCCCGCTCCCTCCGTCCGCCGATCCCGCGCCCGCCACCCACGCCGCATCGAGTCCCGCCACCGCGACAACGGCAGCCGCGCCCGCGCCGAAACCCGTCCGCTACGTCCCGGCCCTCACGCCCGCCGTGGCGAAAACCCGCATTGATCCGTCGCGCCTCCGCCAGCTGGACCCGCGCGCCATCATCCTACTCGGCGCCTCCACCGGCGGCACCGAAGCGCTCCGCGACGTGCTCACCCGCCTGCCGGGCGACTTGCCGGGCATCGCGATCGTGCAGCACATCCCGGCGACGTTCTCCAAGGCCTTCGCCGATCGCCTGAATTCCCTCTGCCAACTCGAGGTCCGTGAAGCCGTCGATGGCGACCGCGTCACGCCCGGCCTCGCGCTGATCGCCCCCGGCAATTTCCACATGATGCTCCAGTGGGCGGGCGACGGCTACCGCGTGCGCGTCGTCGACGGTCCGCCGGTCTGGCACCAACGCCCCGCCGTCGACCTGCTTTTCAAGTCCGCCGCCGATTGCGGCGCCGCCCCGCGCGCCGTCGCCGGCATCCTCACCGGCATGGGCAAGGACGGTGCCGAGGGCCTCAAGAAGCTCCGCGAGAAAGGCGCCACCACCTTTGCCCAGGACGAAGCCTCGTGCGTCGTCTACGGCATGCCGAAAGCCGCGTGGGATTGCGGCGCCGCCCAGATTCAAATCGCCCTCGAGCGCATCGCTCCCTATCTTGTCGGCCGTTGCGAAGCCGCGCCTCACCCTGCCGCCGTTCCGGTGCTGAGCGGCTGATCCCATGTCCGGTCCTGTCAACCAGTCACCCTCCATCCTGATCGTCGACGACGAGCCGATCGTCCTTGGCGCATTGAAGGAAACGCTCGAACGCGAACGCTACCAAGTCGTCTCCTGCTCCAGCCCGATCAAGGCCCTCGCGATTCTCGAGGAGCGCGATTTCGCCGTCATCATCTCGGATCAGAAGATGCCCGAG
Organism: Opitutia bacterium; assembly: GCA_016217545.1. Lineage (NCBI taxonomy): Bacteria > Pseudomonadati > Verrucomicrobiota > Opitutia > Opitutia bacterium. Next base: position 33,202 of record JACRHT010000013.1, read on the forward strand.
ATGCTCGGTCTCGATTTTCTGATCGAGAGCCGCCGCTTCCGGCCGCACGCCTCGCGCATTCTCATCACCGCCGTCCTCTCGCTGCCGACGATCGTCGACGCGATCAACAAGGGCGAAATCTTCCGCTTCGTCGCGAAGCCGTGGCTCCGCGAGGAACTCCTCGCCACCGTCCGCAACGCCATCCAGCGCCACGACCTCGTCACCCACAACGAAGCGCTCATGGCGCAGACCCAGCAGCTGAACGCGCAGCTGATGATGGCCAATAGCCAACTCGAGAAGCAGGTCGCGGCCCTTGAGCAGAAACGCCAGAGCCTCGACGCCGCCAACCAGGAACTCGGCGCGCGCTACGAGAGCTCGCTCGAACTCTGCCGCCGCATCCTCACCGCCTACGATCCCACGCTCGGCGGTCAGGCCAAGGCGCTCGTCGAGTTCGCCACCAAGATGGCCGACAACGGCCCGTTCACCGACGCCGAGAAGCACGCGCTCAAATCCGCCGCATGGCTCTGCGACCTCGGCCTCATCGGCGTCTCGCGCGAGCTGCTCCGCACCTTCCGCACGAATCCCGCGCAACTCACCGACCGCGAACGCGGCACGTTGCACAACCACCCGATCTACAGCCAGACGCTCGCCTCGCTTGTCGACCCGCGCCCCGAAGTCGGCGAAGTAATCCGCGCGCACCACGAGAATTTCGACGGCACCGGCTTCCCTGATGGCCTCGCCGGCAAAATTATCCCGTGGCCCGCGCGCTGTCTCGCCGTCGCCGTCGGCTTCGTCGAATCGTCCGCACCGAAGCAATCCACGATCGACGCCATCCTCGCGCGCTCCGGCACGAAGTTCGACCCCGAGGCCGTCCGCCTTTTCCTCAAGGTCACGCAACTCGTCCACCTCCCGCGCCAAGTCCGCGAAATCCTCCTCGACGAACTCGAGCCCGGCATGGTGCTCGCCACCGGCATCTACAGCCCGCACGGCCTGTTGTTGATCGGCGAAGGCCAGGCCCTCGGTCCGGCCACGATCGCGAAAATCCGCGATCACAACAACATCGCCCCCATCTCGCAGCGCCTGCTGGTCTACAGCTGAGCGCGCCGCGCCGAGGGACGCCGGGCCTCAGGCCTGCGCGCGCAAGCCGCCAGAAAAGGAGCGAGAGCTTCTGACCTGCTCCCCTCCCGCTGAAGTGGTTTGAGTGAGAAATCCGGGTGTAATACCAAACCGACACCCGACATGAAGAAGCACCACACCGAGGAGCAGATCCTCGGGATCTTGAAGGAAGCGGAGCTGGGCAAACCGTTGC
>JACRHT010000014.1 GCA_016217545.1 Opitutia bacterium
GGCCAACCTGGAGGCAGCCAACAGCCGCATCACCGATGTCGACGTGGCCGAGGAAAGCACGCAACTCGCGCGCTGGAACATCCTCGTCCAATCCGGCACCGCCATGCTCGCCCAGGCCAACCAGAGCTCGCAAGTGGCTCTTCGCCTCATCCAGTAAGTTCCCGGCTTGTTCTAGTGGTTGTTCTGATTCGCCCAACCCCCCGGCCGCTCTCACCGAGCGGCCGGGCAAGGGTGGCGATCTCCAGCCTCCACTATCACCGCCCGGCGAACAGGGGCCCCCAAGCCTCTATCCGCAAAAAGACCCCGGAGCTCCTTCTCCGGGGTCTTCTGCGTTTGGAAAATCAACTCACGCCGCGCTCACCGCAAAGCCGCCAGCGCGCCCGCCAGCTGCTCCAACTCTTCGAGCAATCCGCGCCAGAATTCCACCTCGCCCTCCGTCGGCGGCAGCAAGTGCGGCATCAACTTCAGCGCGTATCCGCCCAGCGCACGACCGATCGCCGCGTCCGCCAACCAGGGCCGTAACGCCACCGCGACCGCGTCGGGACCGTGCGTCGCGAGCGACGCGCGCAGTTCCGGCAGCTTTCCGCTCAAGCGTTCGCCGCAGCGACGCAATTCCGCCGTGAAATCCGACCACGCCGCCGCCTGAGCCGCGACACCGGCACCCTCGAACGCGGCGAGACGCGACGCCTTGTCCGCCGCCGCCGGCGCCACCCACTCCCCCGGCCGCACCGCGCACGCATTCTCCAACCGCGCACCGCGATCATTCACATTGAAAACCGCGCCCGCCGGAAACGTCGCCAGCCGCGCATTCAGCGCCCGCCAGTCTCCCGGCGCGTGCGTCGGCACGCTCGGCTCCCAATTGCCCGGCACCTCCGGAAACTCCTGCGCCGCGTCGAAACCCGAGCGCGCATAGATCGTCGCGTCCGCCGCCGTCGTGTGCCGCTGGCGGCCGCTCAGCGCGAGATCGAGTCCGAAAAGATAGATCGGCGAACAGCCCAGCCAGCGCGCCAGCTCCAGCGCGGTCACGCCGCAATTCTCAGCCACGGCCAACGCCGGCGGCACGACCCCGTCGCGAGCGAGCCAATCCGTGGTGATCTGTCGGCTGGAAACAAAGTGCACCCGTTCCGGAGCGACGCGTCGCCTCCACTCCGGCGGACTCACCGCCGCGAGGACCACCCGCGCCGGCATCTCGCCCGATTCCGGCAAACACTTTTCCGGCGTCTTCGCCACGTCGACCGACACCGCGAAATCCACCCGCACACCGTGCCGCGCCAGCGTGCGCAAAGCCGAATCCGCCGCGAACACCACGCAACCCTCCTGCCCGTCCGCCAGCCGCGCCGCCGACACATCGAGCGACGGCCCCGCGCCGCACACCGCCGCCGGCAATCCCGCGAGCGCACCGCGCCAGCTCTCCGGCAGCGGCCGCCGCGCATAATCCGCGAGATTCGCCAGCACATGCTGCTGCCACCGAAACGCATCCTGCTGCCGCGTCACCCGCGCCCGGTGCAGCTCCCGCAATTCACCGACGAGCCACGCAACGAGCGACTCGCCGCCGCGTTGCGCCTCCGCCGTTGCTCCCGGGGAGAAATACAACGACGGCAAATGCCGCGCATCGAGCCGAACGAAGCGCGGCAAAACCTCCACTATCCGCGCCGCGCCGGAATCGTCCAACGGCACGCGTTGGATCGCCGACGACGAGAATCCCGCGGGCAACCCGGCCAAATCTTCCGCCGTCGCGCACCACAGCACCGCGCGCGCCCGTCCCAATCGGGACGCCCATTCCGGACGCATTGGCCCCACGACAATGCCGGTGGTGGCGCCCGGGTATTCCTGCACCCACGGAGCACCGAGCACCGGCGTGTCCGTCACTGCGCTCACGGGGCCGTCGCGAGCGATGGCACGCCGTTTTGGGCGGTGGCCAGCAGCTCGTCGAAGATCGCCTCGATGCGGCTCACCGAGGCCTCGGTGGTGAACTCGAAAGCGCGAGCCTGGCCGGCCAACGCGATCTTTTCCGCGGCCGCCGGGTTGCGGTAGGCGCCCGCGAGCCGCTCCGCGAGTGCGCGCGCATCGCCCGCCTTGAAGAGCAGGCCGGTCTTCGCGTGCTCGATGATCTCGCTCGCGCCGCCACTGCCGCTCGAGACGACGAGCAGGCCCGCCGCCATCGCCTCGATCTGCGTCTTGCCGAACGGTTCCTCGAACACGCTGGGGAAGACGAGCACGTTGCTCCGCGCATAGAGCGCCGCGAGTTCCGCCTTGTCGAGGAAGCCGGGGAAACTCAGCCGGTCGAGGAAACCATGCTCGGTCGCCACGGCGCGCATCGAGTCGAGATACTCCGGTCGCGTCGTGTCGCCCGCGAGCGTGCACTCGAAATCGATACCGGCCTGCGCGAGCATCGCGAGCGCGTTCACCAGCACATGCGCGCCCTTGTAGGGCATCAGCAAGCCCGCGTAGGCGATGCGCAGCTTCTTTCGCTGCGGCGTCCACGCGCGGTAATACTCCGCGAGCGGCGAGCCGGGCGGCACGACCTCGTAACGCGAGATCGGATAGCTCTTCGCGCGGATCCCCCGATTCACCCACTCACTGCAACCCGCGAGGCAGAACAGCGGCCCGCGCGGGGATTGCGCCGGCTCGTAACCCGGAAACGCATTGCCGAGGCGGTGCAGCACCGGAATGCCACGGTCGAGCGCCGGCTGGATGAAGAAGTGGCCCGCCAGATCGAGATTGCCGGCCATGATCGCCGTGGGCGCAAACGTCTCGATCTCGCGCATGATCGTCTGGTGATTCGCGCGCAGCATGGCCGTGCGCCGCTCCGCGTCGGGCTCGAGCACGACCGCGCCCTCCTTCCAGTCGCCGACGAGTTTCAGCGAACGGCTCACGTGGCGCTCGAACTCGGCGTGCTCCGCCGTGGGCTTGCGCGTGAGGTGCGGCATGTCGGCGGTGAGCACGCGGACGGTGTGCCCGCGCGCCATGAGCTCACGGGAGAATTCCCACACCGTGCGGCCGTAGCCGCCCATCTCCTGCGGCGGCAGCAAATTCGTGACGACGAGGATGCGGTGCGGGCGCGGATGGCGCTCCCGGGGCGTCCAGCCCGCGCGCGCGCGATAGATCTGCACCTGCACCTCTTCGAGCGCGCCGTGCTCCTCGAGCTGGCGCAGTGCGTCCTGCGTCTGTTCCGTGCCGCCGCTGAGGCGGTGCGCCTCGGCGATGGCGAGATAAGCCGCGGACAGCTTGCCTGCGTCGATGAGCGCGGCGCCGAGGTCGACGTAGGCCGCGAGGTTGTTGCGGTCCTCCGCCACGACTTCGCGCGGACTCGGCGTCGGAGCGATCTCCGCCTCGCCGGTGCAAAATTCCTTGGCCGAGCGCCCTTCCGCCGCGGCCTGCAACACATGCAGCAGGCGCACCAGCGAAACTTGGCGCGAATAGTGCGCGCCCACGCGCTCGCGGAAGCTGGCGCCGAGGCGCGCGGCGAGTTCGCCATCCTGCGCGAGGCGCAACATCGCCTCGGCCATCGCGGTGACGTCCTTTTCGCCGACCAAAAACCCATCCACGCCCTCGCGCACCGCGTCGGGAATCCCCGCGTGACGGGTCGAGACCACGGGCAGGCCGTGCGCACCGGCCTCGAGCACCGCGAGCGGCAGACCTTCGCTGTCCCCGTTGGCGGCGGTGATGCTGTGCTGCACGAAGACGCGCGCGGCCGCGAGGCTGCGCGACACCACTTCGCGCGAGCAAACGCCTGCGAACGTGACCGCCTCCGCGAGACCATTCTCCGCAGCCCATTGCCGGCAGCCGGCGAGCAGCGGACCGTCGCCGATCATGACCAGCCGTGCTTCCGGCAGCGCGCGATGCACCGCGGCGAAGGCCTGGAGCGTGAGCTGCGGGGCCTTCTTCTCCACGAAACGGCCAACCGCCACAAACTGCGGCGGTGCCGACGCGGGTTGCGCGAGCGCGGGCAGATCGACCGCGACGCCGTAGGGCGCGAGCAGGGTCCGCGCGGGGTCGGCGCCGAGTTGCAGCAGTTGCGCGTGCATCGCCCGCGACACGGCGAGGACGCTGGCGGCGGACTGGAAGAATTTGCGATAGCGCGGCAGCCAGCGCTCGAGCAGCTCGCGGCCGAACGCGTCGACGCCGTGGAAATGAACGACGAACGGCAGCTTCGCCTGTTCGCAAGCTTCATGGACGAACGCGCCCATCAGGCCGGTTTCGACGAGCACCGCTTTCGCGCCCGATTGCGCGAGGAAGGACGCGAGGCCCGCGGAGTATTCCGCCCAGAGTTCGCTCGTGATCGCGCCCTTGGCAGCAAGCGTCGCCTGGATCTTCTGCTCGGTCGCTGCCGGCAAAACCGATTGTCCGCCCCGCCGGAAGCGCGGGAACGGGAAGCCGTAGAGCAGCGTCAGCTGCGAGCTGAGATGGTTGACGTGATCCTCGACGAAGGTCTCGGAGTAGTTGAACTCGTGCGAACGCACGAGGACGACCGGCAGATCACCCGCAGTGTCGCGGCGCGCGGGGGCTTCGGGCTGCGCCGCCGGGACGTGCGCGATGCCAGTCCAACCCGTGGCCATCGTGTTGCCCGCCTTCGGATCGGCGGGGAGTTGGTCCGTGCGGACGAGTTCCTGGAAGAGGGGCCAGAGCTCGCGCGCCTTCTTGAGGCGCGCGTCGTGCGTCATCGGTGAGCGCTTGAGCCACAGGCCGATCATCTGCGCGAGGCTGGCGTTCCAGCCGCCGAGCGCCTGCAGCTTCACGTCGGCGAAGCCGGCCTCCGCGAGGAGCTTCTCGAGCGCGAACGGCGTGTAGCGGAAAAAATCGTAGGGCGCGTCGTGCAGCGGCCAGATGTAGGGAACCGTGAAGAAGAGCACGCCACCAGGCTTCAACACGCGACGCGCCTCCTTCAGCACGACCCACGGCTCGGGGCAGTGTTCGAGCACCTCGGTGAGCATGGCGCTGTCGACCGAGGCATCTTCGAGCGGGATGCGGCGGCCGTCCCAGCGGAGATCGACCTCCGCGCGGTAGATTTCCGAACCCTCGAGATCGAGTCCGAGATAGCGCGTGAGGCGCGGCGCAGCTTCGCGAATGATGTCGCGATACGGCATCACGCCGCAGCCGATGTCGAGAAACACGCCGTGGAACTGCGGCGCCGCCTCGCGCACCGCGCGCAGGATCGACGCGCGCGTCCAGTAGAGATCGACGTTGTTGATCTCGAGCGGGGGATTCGTGAAAGGGTGCGGCGCGGCGGCGGAGTTCATGGGGGACTTGGGCAGGCGGCGGTCTTCGCGCGCGATGCCTTTCGGATTCGGGCGCACGGGAGGCAGGTTGAAGTCGGCAGGGATTTCGATCGCGCGACGTTCGCGCGGCGCGACCGCGAGTAGGCTGTTGAGAAACGCGGCCCAGGTGGCGGCGTTTGCCTCGACGGAGAATCGTTGCTCGATCGCGGCGCGTGCGGCGTGCGAGCAGCGCGTCCAAAGTTCGCGATCGGTGATCAGGCGCGACGCAGCCGCCACGAATTCGGCACCACGATCGGCGACGAGAAAGCCGTTCTCGTCGTGCCGGACGAGGTCGCCCACTCCACTGCGGATGCGGGTGCAAATCGGCACGAGGCCGCAAGCCATCGCCTCCATCAGCGCGATCGGGATGCCCTCGTAATCGCTCAGCAACACGAACGCCTGACTCGCGAGCATCACCGCCTGCACCTCCTCCGAGGGCAGGTTGCCCAGCAGCTTGAGGCGCTCGCCGAGCTTCGCCTGCGCGATCAATTTTTCGACCGCCGGACGCGCCGAGCCATCGCCGCAAAGCACGAACTCCGCGGTCGGGCACTGTCGCAACACCTCGATCATCGCAGCGACCGTCGCGGAAATTTGTTTCTGCTCCTCCACGAGACGACCGACGTAGACAAAACGGAACGGCTCCGCATGCGCCGCGGTTTGCGCGGGCACCGGCGCCCCGCAGGGTGCTTGGATGACCTGGGTCGCACCGCAGTCGATCTGGCGGAGCGCGGCCGCTTGGAACTCGGACACTACCACGGTCCCGGAGAGATAGCGGCCGTTTTGCGCGCGGATGAACTCGTCCGTCAGGTCACGGTGAAACTCGTCGTCAGAATGCAGCACGCCGACTGTCGGGATGCCTGCGGCGCGCAGGTGCTCGGCGGCGAAGTAGCCTTGGACGTTCAGATTCGGCACGAACACGTCACAGGGATTGGCCTGCACGTGCCGCAGGATGGTGCGGATCATGTCCTCGGTGTGGGCGAACGGCGCTTCGTCCACCGGCACGCCGGCGGCGCGCAGGCGTTGCGCGATCGGACACGCGCCCGCGCGGGTCATGAACATCAGCACCCGCGGGGCAAAGCCGCGCGCCTTCAGCGCGGGCAGCAGCCGCGTCAGCCACACGTTCGGCCCGTTGACCTGGCCGGGACCGTGCGCGAGGAAGAGGACTCCGCGTTCTGCGGAGACCGGGCGGGAGGCAGACCGGGGCCGCGCCGGGCGGGGCTGCACGGGAGCGGGCCGCGCTGGCAGGGGACGCACCATTTCGGCGAACGCCCGGCGCATCTCCGACGGACTCAGTTGCTGATCACAACCGAGGAACCAATTGCCCAACTTGACGTCGGCGACCGCCTCGCGCGCGGGCACGCAGAATGCGCGAAGGAACTCCCGTTCCTTTTCGCGCGTTTGCGCGGCGAGATACTTTTCCAGCGCCGCCGGATCGGTCCGCCAAGTGGTGTCGAGCAGGAGATTCGAAAGCTCGAGCGAAGGGCACGCCCCGTTGATCGCCACTCTGACCCCGCCAGCCAACGCATACGCCACATGGCTGCCCCACGCGTTCGTGGTCATCGTCTCGAACTGCGCGAAAAGCATCCGCATCCGCAGCAACGCGTTCGCATCGTCCGTCGAGGCGCCGGTAATGATGTTGAATCCCCGCTCCGTGAACTCCTTCACCCAAAAGCCGTTTTTTAGGCAGCTGGGATTGAGGCAGACCGCGACGTGTTCGAAGTCCTTCGCGGCTTCGAGCATTTGGTCCGCGTAGAGTTCGTAGGCCGTGCGGTCGGTGGCCTTCCACCCGACGAGACTGTGTCCGGGCATGATCAGCAGGCTGCGCGGGACGCGGCTGAGACTCGGCGGCGCCACATAGAGCAGCGGCAAGCCGACGGCGCGGGGATGTTTGAAGGCGTTGTTCGTCAACGTCTCGGCTTCGTCACGTCGCGCGACCCATACCGGAAGTTTCTCCGCGTCCGGAGCATTGTAGGCCAACAACCGCGGCGCGGTGCATTCCCATGGCGCCAAGACACCGTGCAACCAGATTCCCGTGAGCGCGTAGCGCTCAGGCATTTCGATCCCGGCGTAAGCTGCGGCGACGTGAAACGCGCCGTAGTGGTCCGACCAACCGTTCTGCCGATGGGCGACCTGACGGAATTGCCGCACGGGCGGGAGATGGATCTGCATGCAGGGGAAAAGGCTGGGAAGTTAAGTCCGCCCCCAGTGCAGAATTTCTGCCAACGACGACAATCGCCCCCTTAGCCATTCCGGCAATGATACTTACGTTCTTCAACACGACCCGGGATTCCCGCGCAACGTGGACGACGGGCAAGTTTTGCCCGCCGAAATCCGGACGACCTTCGGCGCATGATTCGCAGACGTGATCGGAATTTTCACCGTGCACGAGAAGCGCGAACTGTTCCCCGGAGGGACTCGCTGCGGAGTTGGTCTCCGCACCGCATTCGTGCGATCACCGCAGTGAGGTGACTCGACGCGAGCGACGCCCGACTTCGTTTGGATACGACCGGGGCAGAATTTGCCGCCACCCCGCGATGCCGCCGCCAGTTTCGGCGCAAAAACCTATTTCCCATCGCGTTAAGCGCACGCCCACGGCGGTGGCATGTCCCTTGCAAACCCGGAAGCGTGCTGAATTTTTCAACCGCTCTGCCGGCCCCGTCAGGCTGCACGCCACGGCGTGTCTCCGGCCGGCTGCGCCACGATAGAGCGGCGCCGTTGAAGCGGCACCCCATCGCATGACCGCGCCCGCACCAACGCCGCGATGGAGCGTGCTGCTCGTGGGGCTCGGCCGGATCGGCCAAGGCTACGACTACGATCTGCCGGCTACGGAACACGTCTTCACTCACGCGCGCGCCTTCAGCCTCGACCCGCATTTCACGCTGGTTGGCGGCGTGGATCCGGATGCCGGGGCACGCGCGCGATTCACCGCCCGCTACGGCGCGCCCGCCTTCTCCACTCTCGACGCAGCCGCCGATTGCACGCCCGATGTCGTCGTGGTCGCCACGCCGACGGAGAACCACCTTCCCGCGATCGCCAGCGCTCTGTCCCTCTTCGCTCCGCGCGCGCTCGTCTGCGAGAAGCCCCTTGCGTTCACCATCGAGGAGGCCGCGCGGATCCTGAAGATCTCCCGCGCCCGCAACTGCCCCGTCTACGTTAACTACATGCGGCGCACCGATCCGACCACGGCCGAGCTGCGGGCGCGGCTGGGCGACGGCCGCATCGCGACGCCGCTCAAGGCCGTCGTCTGGTATTCGAAGGGACTCTACAACAGCGCCTCGCATTTCGTGAACCTCCTCGAGGCGCTGCTCGGTTCGGAGCCGGAATTCGTGCACGGAGAGGCCGGCCGCATCACGCCGACGGGCGATCCCGAGCCGGACTTCACGCTGCGTTTCGCTCACGGCACGGTCGCCTTCCACGCGCTGCGCGCCGAGGACTATTTCCACAACAGCATGGAGTGGCTCAGCCCGAGCGGCCGCCTGCGCTATGATCGCGCCGGCGCGCTCGTCGAGTGGCAAGCCGCCGCGCCTGCCGTGCTCGGTGGACTCGATCCCATTGCCGAGCGTCTGCCGGGAGATTTCGCCCGCGTGCAGGCTCACTTCACCGCCGCGCTGGCGCAGGCGCTCGCCGGCGCGACGACCACCCTCTGCACCGGCGAACAGGCCTTCGCCACACTCCGCCTCCTCGCGGACATCCAGCCGTTCTCCGTCTCCGTCCGCACCTGATTTTCTTCGCCGCAAACGTTCCCTGTCGACCATGAGCACCGCCCTCGCCTCTCCGCTCGCCCTCCACGGCGGCCCCCAAACGATCGCCCGCCCCCTCGCGCGCTACAACCCGCTCGGCGCCGAAGAGGTCGCCGCCGCGAAGGCCGTGGTCGAGAGCGGCATCCTCTCGCAATACTACGGCCGCTGGTGCGCCGACTTCTACGGCGGCCCGAAAGTCCGCGAATTCGAAAGCGCCTGCGCGGCGAAATTCGGCATGCAGCGCGCCGTCACCGTGAACTCCTGGACCTCCGGCCTCATCGCCGCGATCGGCGCCATTGGCATCGAGCCGGGCGACGAAGTCATCACCAGCCCGTGGACAATGTGCGCCACGGCGACCTCCATTCTCCACTGGAACGCCATTCCCGTCTTCGCCGACATCGAGCCCGACACCTTCTGCCTCGATCCCCGTTCCGTGGAAGCGAACATCACGCCGCACACGCGCGCCATCCTGTCCGTCGACATCGCCGGCCAGTCGGCCGACATGGACGCGCTCCGCGCCCTCGCGCGGAAGCATAACCTCAAGCTCATCTCCGACTGCGCGCAGGCGCCGGGCGCGCTGTATCACGGCCAGCCCGCGGGCACGCTCGCCGACGTCGGCGGCTTCAGCCTGAATTATCACAAGCACATCCACACCGGCGAAGGCGGCATCCTCGTGACCAACGACCACGAGATCGCCGAGCGCCTTTGCCTCATCCGCAACCACGCCGAGGCCGTAGTGGGCGACAAGGGCGTCACCGATCTCGCCAACATGATCGGCCACAACTTCCGCCTCGGCGAAATCGAGTGCGCGATCGGCCTCGAGCAACTCAAGAAACTCGATCGCCAGATCGCCAGCCGCCAGCGCGCCGCCGCCCGGCTCACCGCCGGCCTTTCCACTCTGCCCGGCCTGCAAACGCCCGTCACTCGCGCCGGCTGCACGCACGTCTACTACATGTATCAAATGATCCTCGATCTGCCGCGGCTCGGCGTCAGCCGGCAGAAAATTTTCGCCGCATTGAAGGCCGAAGGCGTCGAAGGACTCGGCATCGCGTTCGCCAACATTCACCGCCTCCCCGTTTTTCAACAAAAGATCGCCTACGGCCGCCGCGGCTTTCCATGGAGTTCGGACATCTGCCGCCGCGACGTCAGCTACGCCAAGGGCATCTGCCCCGTCGCCGAGCGCCTGCAGGACGAAACGTATCTCGGATTCCAAGCGTGCATGCACACGCTCACCGACGCAGAGGTCGATCTCATCGTCGCCGCGTTCCACAAGGTCTGGGAAAACCTCGACGCGCTGCGCTGATTCGCGATGCACGGCAGCCTCGAGACGCTCTTCGGTCGTCAGGTCGATCTCCGCCGCTTCACCGCGACGGACATCACGCCCGCGTATCTCGGCTGGCTGCGCGATCCCGCGGTCGTGCGTTTCAGCAACCAGCGCTTTCGCACCCACACGGCCGAAAGCTGCGCCGACTACCTCGCGTCGTTCCGCGGCACGGACAACCTCTTCCTCGCGATCGTGCACCGCGACAATGCGCGCGTCGTCGGCACGATGACCGCCTACGTCTCCGCCGTTCACGGCACCGCCGATCTCGGCATCCTCATCGGCGACCGCTCGTGCTGGGGACAAGGACTCGGCCTCGACGCGTGGCAGGCGCTCATAGCCTACCTCCTTCAATCCGCCGGTCTGCGCAAGATCACCGGCGGCACGCTCCGTCCGAACGTCGGAATGGTCCGCGTCATGGAACGCTCCGGCATGCACCTCGAGGGCGTGCGCGAGCGCCAGGAAATCGTCGACGGCGTCCCGGTGGACGTCCTGCTCTATGCCCGCTTCCGTCCCGAGTGAACTGCGCCTTCCGCTCGCCGTCGTCGCGCACGACGCCGGTGCCGCCAACCTCATCGCCGGTTGGATTCGCGATGTGCCCGCGGCGCGCCTGCGCGTGTGCGCGAGCGGACCGGCCGCTCGGATCTTCGCCGCGGAGATTCCGCACCTCGCGCCCCTGACGCTCCCCGCCGCGCTCGACGGCGCCGAAATGCTGCTCAGCGGCACGAGCGGCGCGCACTCCGATCTCGAACACGAAGCCCGTCGCCTCGCCCGCACGCTCGGCGTGCCGTCGATCGGCGTGATCGATCACTGGGTCAACTACACGCCGCGCTTCCTCCGCCACGGCGAGATCGTCTTGCCCGACGAAATCTGGGTCGCCGACGCCCACGCCGACGCGCTGGCCCGCCGCACCTTCCCGCATACGCCGGTGCACGAACAGCCCAATCGCTACCTCGAGCGCCTCGCCGCGCAGGTCCGCGCCGCCACTCATCCCCATGCCGGACGCACGCACGTGCTCTACGCGCTCGAGCCAATGCGCGCGACTTGGGGACGCGGCAACGACGCGGGCGAATTCCAAGCGCTCGACTATTTCCGCGAGCACTTTCCTCAACTCGGTCTCCCGCGCGACGCCGCGATTCGCCTTCGCCCGCATCCCTCCGATCCCGCCGGGAAATACGACGCCTGGCTCGCGCGCCACGCCGACGCGTCGTTCGCGCTCGACGACGCCGCGACACTCGCCGAGGCGATAGGTTGGGCGGACTGGGTCGTCGGCTGCGAGAGCTACGCGCTGGCCGCGGCGCTCGCCGCCGGTCGCCGTGTCGCCTCCACGTTGCCACCGTGGGCTCCGGCGTGTCGCCTGCCCCATTCGGAAATCGTGCACCTCCGCGACCTCGTGTCCGCAGCGTGTTCCCCGCCGCCAGCGTTCGCCTGCCGATGAAATACTGCACGAACTGCCTGCAGCCCGACACGCGGCCCAACAGCCATTTCACGGCCGAGGGAATTTGCCCGGCGTGCAACTATCACCGCGAGCTCCAGCACGTCGACTGGCAGGAACGCTACGAGATCCTTGAGGAGGTGCTGAAAAACTACCCACGCCGCAAGAGCCAGGGATTCGACTGCATCATCGGCGTCAGCGGCGGCAAGGACAGCACGCGCCAGGCGCTCTGGGCGCGCGACAAGCTCGGCCTGCGTCCGCTGCTCGTCTCGCTCTGCTACCCGCCCGAGCAACTCACCGAGCGCGGCGCCGAAAACGTCTCGAATCTCATCGAGCTCGGTTTCGACATGGTGACTACCAGCCTCGCCCCGCAAACGTGGCGCCGCCTGTTGCGCGAAGGTTTTTTCCGCTTCACCAACTGGGCCCGCGCCAGTGAGCAGGCGCTCTTCAGCTCCGTCCCGCAGCTGGCGCTGCGCTACCGCATCCCGCTCATCCTCTGGGGCGAGAATCCCGGCCTGCAGCTGGGCGACATGAAGACGCTCGGTCGCACCGGCTACGATGGCAACAACCTGCGATACATGAACACCCTTTCGGGAGGAGGCGTCGACTGGATGCTCTCCGCGGGTTTCAAGCGCGAGGAGCTGCACCGTTATCTTTATCCGCACCCCGAGCAATTCGACGCCGCCGGCATCCAGATCGTCTATCTCGGGTGGTTTTTGAAGGACTGGTCGCTGATCAACAACGCCCTCTACTCGTGTCCCAACGGGCTCGAGATCCGCAGCGACTCGGTGGAAAACACCGGCGACCTGCGCGGCGTCGCCTCGCTCGACGAGGACTGGGTGACGCTGAACCAGATGATCAAATACTACAAATTCGGCTTCGGCCGCGTGACCGACTACGCCAACGAGGAAATCCGCCTCGGCCGCATGTCGCGCGCGCGCGGCATCGAGCTGGTCGAGCAATACGACGACGCGTGCAGCCCAGCCTACATCGAAAGTTTCTGCCGCTACATCGAGATCAGCGTGGCCGATTTCTGGAAACAGGTGCACGCCTCCGTGAACCGCGAGCTGTTCACGATCGAACCCGACGGGCGCATCCGCCGTCGCTTCAAGGTGGGGGTGGGACTGTGAGCCGCCGCGGCATCGGCATCGTCGACTACGGCGTGGGCAACCACACCTCCGTGTGGCGCACGCTCTATGCGCTCGGCTACCGCTGCAAGGTCACGCGCAACCCCGCGGAACTCGACGCCATGGACCTGCTCGTTCTGCCCGGCGTCGGGGCCTTCCCCGCCGCGATGCAAGCCATGCACGCGCGCGGCCTCGCCGACTACGTGCGCCGCGCCGCCGCCGCCGGCCGGCCGCTGCTCGGCATCTGCCTCGGCATGCAACTCCTCGCCGACTCCTCGATCGAATACGGCGAGACCGCCGGTCTCGGCCTGATTCCCGGCCGCGTCGACGCCATCGGTCCCGGCACCTCGCACATCGGCTGGAACACGATCGAAGCCGCCGCCACCGACCCGATGCTCGGCCGCAGCGCGGGCGAGTCGTTTTATTTCAACCACACCTACGCAGTCGCCTGCCCGCCTGAGTTCGCCGTCGCGCACGCGACGCTCGGTCGCCGTTTCCCGGTGATCACGCGCCGCGGCCGCATCGTCGGCGTCCAGTTTCACCCGGAGAAAAGCCAGCACGCCGGCCGGCAACTGCTCGGCGACATCATCGGAGGACTGCTCGATGCTTAACCAGCGTCTCATCGGCGTCGTCACCGTGAAGGACGGCTGGGCGGTCCAGTCGTTCGGCTACGGCCGCTGGCTGCCCATGGGTAAACCGGAGTGCGTGGTCGAAAACCTCGACCGCTGGGGCGCCGACGAAATTCTCGTCCTCTCCATCGACCGCAGCCGACGCGCGCTCGGACCTGACTTCGCCACGCTCGAACGCCTCACGCGCCTCGACCTCGCCACGCCGCTGATCTACGGCGGCGGCATCCGCTCGTCCGACGACGCCGTGGCCGTCGTCCACCTCGGTGCCGACCGCGTCTGCGTCGACGCACTGCTGCGCGACAATTTTTCCGCGGTCGTCGCCCTCTCCCACCAGCTCGGCGCGCAAGCCGTGATCGCCGCGCTGCCGCTCGCCGCGCGCAACGGCACTCTGCTCTGGCGCGACTACCGTTGCAGCATCGACACCTCGCTCGACGCCGGCGTGGTCGCCGCGTTGCACGATGGAACGATCTCCGAAGCGCTGCTGATCGACTGGCAACACGAGGGCCTGCCCGGCGCGTTTGACCCCGAGATCGTTCGCCTCTTTCCCGCGCGAGGCCGCCAGCTCATCGCCTTCGGCGGATTGAGCGACGCAGCCCAACTCGCCGGCGTCTTCGCGCATCCTGCGGTGACCGCGATCGGCGTCGGCAATTTCCTCAGCTACCGCGAGCACGCGATCCAAGCGTTGAAAGCCGGACTCGCCGGCGCGCCGATGCGCCCGGCCGCTTACCCGCAATCCGCGCGCAGCTGTCCCGAACCCGCCTGACCATGTCCGCCGAGATCCATTTCTGCCGCCGCTGCCTCTACGGCACCAGCCACCCGCTCGGGCTCGTGCTCGATGAGGAGGGCATTTGCTCCGGCTGCCGCGTGCATGAGGAGAAGGACCGTCTCGACTGGGGCGCGCGCTGGCAGCGGCTGGAGGAAATCGTCCGCCCGCACCGCAGCGTCTCCGGCCGCGAATACGACTGCATCGTCCCGGTCACCGGCGCGCAGGATTCGTATTTCATCGTCCACGTCGTGAAGGAGCGACTCGGCCTCAATCCGCTGCTCGTCACCTACAACAAGTATTTCAACACGCCGCTCGGGATCAAAAATCTCGCCAACCTGCGCATCCGCTACAACTGCGACATCCTCTTCCAGAACGTGAATCCGGTTTCCGTGAAGAAGATCACGCGCACGACGCTGCGGGAGTTCGGCAGCATGTATTGGCCCTGCCTCGCCGGGCAGACGGTGTTCCCCGTGCAGACCGCCGTGCGCCACCGCATCCCGCTCATCATCTGGGGCGCGCACCAAGGCCTCGAGCAGACGGGCATGTTCTCGCACGAGCACGAAGTGCAGATGACGCGCCGCTATCGCAAGGACCACGACCTGATGGGCCACGAGGCCGACGACCTGCTTCTCGTCTATGATTCGCTGAAGGAGGAAGACATCTGGCAATACCGCTATCCCGGCGATGACGACCTCAACGCCGTCGGCGTCACCGGCATCTACCTCGGCAACTACGTCCGCTGGGATCCCAAGGCGCAGCACGAGCTGATGATGAAGCGCCACGACTTCCGCACCGCGCCGTTCGCCCGCACGTTCGACTGCTACGACTTCACCGACTGCTTCAACTACATGGACGTCCACGACGTCCTGAAGTTCTACAAGCACGGCTACTCGCGCGTCACCGACCACGCCACGCGCGAGATTCGCCACGGCCGCCTCACTCGCGAGCAAGGTCTGGCCCTCGTGCGCGCCCACGAGCAGGTCTCGCCGAAATACCTCGGGCTCTTCTGCGAGTGGCTGGGCATCACGCCTCGCTCGCTCCAATTCATGATGGATCAGCACCGCAACCCGCGGTTCTGGACCGAACTCACTCCGGGGCGTTGGGCCTTCAACGGCTGGAGCGTGCATTCCGGCTCCCACGACTCCGCCCCGGCCGAAGTGAACCTGTCCAAGGCGCGCTTCACGCCGACCGACACGCTCGAATACGACCGCGACGCGGCCTACATCACCTTCGGCAAGGGCCATCCCTGACGCGAGGCGTCGGTGTCCAGCTCAGGAGCCGTCAGGGCTGCGCAAATCGCCAGACGGACGGACCAGATAGTCGAACTTCATCGCCGTGCCTCGTTTCAGGTCACACGCGACGCGCTGACCAATCAGTTTCGGCAGGTGTTTCGGAGCCAGACCGTATCCCGGCCGAATGCAACGCAGGTTCGTGGCATCCAGGACATCTCCCGCTTTCATGTCTTCGACCACATACAGCGAACGGCGGAACTGGATCGACTGCTTTTCCGCCTCGGTGGCACCGTAGCGTGGCTCGCCGAGTGCAGCCCACGCCCGCTCGCTCTCGAGCACGAGGCGATTCATCTCGTCCGGCTCGAGCGAGAAGGCGCTGTCCACGCCGCCTTCCGCGCGGCTCAGCGTGAAGTGTTTCTCGATGACGCTCGCGCCGAGCGCCACGCTGGCGACCGCGACGCCCACACCGCCGGTGTGATCCGAGAGACCCACCTCGCAGCCAAAGCGCCGCCGGAGATCCGGGATCGTGCGGATGTTGGTCTGCGCCGGCGACGCCGGATAGGTGCTCGTGCATTTGAGCAGCACGAGCTGGCTGCAACCGGCCTCACGCACGGCGGCCACGGTTTCCTCAATTTCCTCCAGCGTCGCCATGCCGGTCGAGATGATGAGCGGCTTGCCCGTCGCGGCGACCAGGCGGAGCAAAGGCAGATCCGTGTTCTCGAACGAGGCGATCTTGTAGCACGGCACATTCAGCTTTTCGAGAAATGCGACCGAGGTCGCGTCGAACGGTGTGCTGAAGGCGATCAAGCCCAGCTCGCGGGCTCGCGCGAAGATGGCTTGGTGCCATTCCCACGGCGTGCTGGCCTGGCCGTAGAGATCGTAGAGCGAAGTGCCAGCCCAAGGGCTCTTCGGATTGCTGATGAAAAATTCCCGCTCCCGCAGGTTGAGCGTCATCGTGTCGGGCGTGTAGGTCTGGATCTTGAGCGCATGGGCGCCCGACCGGGCGGCGGCTTCGACGATCTGCAGGGCGCGCTCGAGGGACTGGTTGTGGTTGCCCGACATCTCGGCGATGATGAACGGCGCGCTGCCGGGGCCGACAGCGCGACCGGCGATGGTAACGGGGGCAAACGGGCTCATGGGGCGGCTTTTTCGATTTTGACGACGTAGCGGTGTCCGCGGTGTTCGAAGAACGCCGGGAACCGCTGGGAATCGACCACCCGCAGGAGCTCAAACTGCTCCGCAATGCTCTTGTGCGGGTCCAAACGGCTGTCAGCCGGGGTGCGCCGCCGTAGG
Source organism: Opitutia bacterium (assembly GCA_016217545.1). Lineage (NCBI taxonomy): Bacteria > Pseudomonadati > Verrucomicrobiota > Opitutia > Opitutia bacterium. Next base: position 16,802 of record JACRHT010000014.1, read on the forward strand.
TAGGCGCCAGCCTCGCCGACTTGTGGCGTGGGAACCAGCTGGGGACGGCGCGCGACGGCCGCGCTCATCAACTCCAGTTCGGCGGCGAAAAGCTTCGCCTCGATTTCGGGGAGCAGTTCATGGCCGTCCAGCACACACCTCGTTTTCAGCCAAATCCTCCCGGTGTCGACCGGGTCGGCGGCCTCGAGCAGGCTGACGGTAAACTCGGTCGCTCCGCCCAGGATTGCCCAGATGTGCGGAGACCAGCCTCGACCTTGCGGCAAGTCGCTCGCGTGCAGGACCAGCGCCGCCGCATAGCGCTCGCGTTCGGCTCGCTTTATCAACCGGCTGCAAGAAACCAGAAAAAGGAGATCGCCCCCGCCGAGCGCGGCCTGCTCGTGGAGCAGTTCGACCCAATGACCTTCGGCGCGCCGGATTTCGGTCCAGCGCTGCAAATGGGGAACCACCGGATGCCCGGAATCGCTGCACAGCACGGTGATCTTCATGAACGCTCCTTCAATTGCACCATGACCCGCTGAACACCTTGGCCGTCGACCAACGCGGCGGCCGTCCGAGCCATCGCCGCCAGCCGCGCCGGTTCACGGCGCAGGCTGTCCACTGCGGCGCCGATGGTCGCGGCCGTCACTTCGGCGTGTGAACCAAGATAGAGGCCGGCCCCGCGCTCAGCGACGGAGCGCGCGATGGGCAGCTGGTTGTCCGCCAGCGAAACCAACAGCGCAGGCAGGCCGAGACAGCAGCGTTCCCAACTGCTCGTGCCTGCCGCTCCAATCGCCAGATCGGATTCCGCCATCAGTTCGGCCATGCGCTCGCTCTGGACGTGCATTTCGTATCCGTAGCGCTCGCAACCGGCGGCCAGATTTGCGCGATGCGGATTCGCTCCGCCAATCACCACCTTCACGTTGAAATCCTGCGGCGCGAGAGTGGCCAGCCCAGCGAGCGCGCGCCCCGTCAGATTCTCCGCATCTATGCCTCCAAAAAAGACGAAGATCTGGCGGATCCGACCGTCGGCGGGATGCCGGCGGTCGCGCCAGTGGACAAACTCCTCACGCAACAGCGCATAGCCCGGGCCCGCGAGCAGCGCACAAGCGGCGGGCAGCTTGTCTTGGTAGCGCCCCGAGGTGGTGGCGTGAAGATTTTGATCCAACAGCACATCGCAGTCGTGCCGCCGGTCCGCCAAATCGTCGATCGCGAGGATGCGGGCCGCGGCCGGCCGCACGGCTTTCTCCCACCGGGCATCCAACGCGTAGTGGTCCACCGCCAGCCAGTCCCAGGAGCGACCACCGAGCGCGGACAGTGTCGCACGGGCGTCCTCCGCCATCGTTCCCCGAAGCCAGGAGGAATGCGCGAGATCGCCATCGTCGGCGGCGTTCCCATCCGCAGGAATCGAGATGAGCTCGTAGCCGCGCCGCGCCAGCATGGCAGGCAATGGGTCGACCAGCGTCTGGCTCACGAAGCGAATCTGACCGCCTTGCGCAGCGAATGCATCGGCCAGCGTCAGGCAGCGCATGAAGTGCCCGATCCCGGTGGCGGGGGAAGCGTCGGTGCGGATGGCCAGTTTCACACGGTTCGGTTTAAGCGACGGAGGGAGAAAAATACTGAGCGTGCATGCGCTCTGCGCGCTCCCAGTCCTCGGTAGTGTCGATGTCCTGCACGCGCCAGCGGGGCAGCAGCAGCGGCGAGGAATGCGGCGCGAAGAACGGTGCGCCCGCGAACCAGGCTTCGGTCCGGCCCCAGTAGAATTGCCCGGCATCGTGCAGGGCGACGGGCAGATCCTGGCTGCGCGTCCCGAAGTGCTGCGGAAAAAGCATCTCAACCCCGCCCTGCGGAGATGCGAGGAACGCCCGATGCACGGGCGCCGCGTAGTCAGTCGCGGTGAAAACGTAGGACCAGGAACCGTTGCGCAACCGCTCGAATCCGGCTTGGAGATCGGCCACCTGCACAAACGGTGCAGTCGCGTAGAGACAGCACGCGAACTGCCCGGTCCAGCCTCGCTCGTGTGCCCAGCGCAGCGCATGCGCGATCACCGGAATGGTGGCGGCATGATCGTTGGCCAGCTCCGCGGGACGGACGAACGGGGTCTCGGCCCCAAAGTCGCGAGCGATGGCGGCGATTTCCTCGTCGTCCGTCGAGACCATGACTCGCTCAAAGAGACCCGAATCACGCGCCGCAACGATCGAGTGGGCGATCATCGGTTTGCCGGCGAAAAGGCGGATGTTTTTCCGAGGAATGCGCTTCGATCCGCCACGAGCGGGAATGACACAGAGATTTTTCATCGGCTGTAGAGAGAAGCGAGGGCCTGGACGGCAGCGATGACGTGGGCCACGTCGGCATCGGTCATGGCGGCGAAAAGCGGCAGGCTGAGCGCGCGGGCGTAGAAGGCTTCGGCCTGCGGGCATTTGCCGGGGCCGTAGCCGTAGGTGCGACGATACCAAGGCTGCAGATGCACCGGCACGTAAAGCACCTGCGTGCCGACGCCGGCGGCGCGCAGCTGCGCCATCACCTCCGTGCGCGTGCGCCCCAGCGCGGCGAAGTCGATTTGCACCGTGTAGAGATGCCACGACGCGATCGCTGCGTCGGAGGAAACGCGCGGCGCGGGCGTCGTCAGCCAGTCGAGATCGGCGAACGCGGCATTGTAGGCGGCGACGATTTCACGGCGCCGTGCGAGGAAGGAGTCGAGTCGCTCGAGCTGCGACAAACCGAGCGCGCATTGCAGGTCGGTCAGCCGGTAATTGTAGCCCAGCTCCTGCATCTCGTAGAACCACGGGCCTTTTTCGCCGAGCACCGCGTCTGCGGACGGGAGAACGAAATTCGCCGGATCGCGCTCGATGCCGTGCGAGCGGAGCAGACGCGCGCGGCGCGCCCACTCATCGTCGTTGGTGACGAGCATGCCGCCCTCGCCGGTGGTCATCGTTTTCACCGGATGGAAACTGAAGATGCCGATGTCGGCCCAAGGGCTGGCGCCGAGCGGCCACGCGCTGCCTTCGGCGTGAAACGCGCCGCCGACGCCGTGGCAGGCGTCCTCGATGACGTAGGCTCCGCGCGCGCCGGCGATCTTCGCGATCGCGGGCAAATCGCAGGCGTTGCCCGCGTAATCGACGGCCACCACCGCGCGGGTGTCGGGGCGCCAATCGCGCGCGAGCGCGACGGGGTCGAGCGTGCCCGTGTTCGGATCGATGTCCGCAAAGTCTGGCGTGGCGCCGACGTAGGCTGCCGCGTTGGCCGAGGCGAGGAACGTGATCGGCGACGTGACCACGCGATCGCCGATGCCGAGATCGAGCACCTTCATCGCGAGGTGCAGCGCGGCGGTGGCGTTGTTCACCGCCACGGCGTGCTTCACACCGACGCGCGCGGCGAAGGCGCGCTCGAAGCGCTCGACAATCGGTCCCTGCGTCAGGAAATCCGAGCGGAGCGCAGCCACGACAGCGGCGATGTCGTCTTCGGAGATTTGCTGGCGTCCGTAAGAGAGCATGGCATCCGTGCGCGCGCCCTCAGGCCGCGTTTTTCCAAAGGATCTCCTGTCCTCCGGGGAGATAGGTGGGACTCTTGATGCAGCCGCGAATCATCTTGGCGAACGCGGCGAAGCGGCGGACATCGATGCGTTGGAGGATCGAGGCGGCCTGGGACTTGCGCCCAATCGTCGCCAACGCGGCGATGTGGTGGAGCTGCGCAATCAGCTCCCCGCGCAGGTCGCCGGACGCCTGGCTGCGCGCCAAGAGCGCCGCCGCGGACTCCGCGAAGAAACGCTCGCCCATTTCGTGCGGCGTGGGCGCGAACCGCTGCGCCACTTCCTCCGCCGAGACCGGACGAGCCAATTTGAAGACATACGTCGAGTCGGCCCGGTCCGTCAGCGTCAGCGCATCGCCCAGGGCGTGCACCGCCGAGCTGATCCAGAAACAGGTATACCAGCCGAAATCCTGGAAAATCACCGGCGCACCGACGGGCAACCGCGGGAGGAGGAACTGCAACGAATACAGGGTCGAGGCCCAGGACTTGCAGCCATCCACAAAAAGGGCGCTCAACTCCACCTCGGTGCGCAGGCAGTCCAGCGTCTGCGCGGTCGCGATTTCCTCGGGACGGTCCGGTAGCGGGGAGTTATGCAGCCGCACGAGACGGCTGTAGTCGTGGGGCATATGGATGGCTTGGAACAGGCGAGCGAAGTTGGCGTTGCGGCAAAGATCGTCCGCCTCCGTCGCCGCGAAAATGCCCGCGGCCACCATGGGATCGACCATGGCGCGAAGCTCGCTCGCGGAGTAGTAAAGGTCGAAGCGATCAAAAGTGTGCAGCAGCGCGTGCGGGTCGCGATGCGGATTCGACCACATGCCCGCGGCGATCGCGCGCGTCGTGCCACCGAGAAAGGGGCCGAGTTCGACCACTGCGCCGCGCCCGGACCATTCGTTGGCAAAGAGGCGGAACAGCAGACGCCGCTCGGCGACGCTCGTTTCCGAAGGAACCTGGTGCAGAAAGACGTCGCCTTGCGGCGGCGCCAAGCGCGGCGCGTTCGCCAGTGAGACAGGAGCCCGCGAAGGGAAGCTCGCGGGGGCCGACTCAGGTGACGGAGCGAGCTCCTGGAGCATCGGTGGGGGGCTGTTGCGCGCGGCGAAGCCGGGCATGACCGTGAACCCGGGATCGACTTGCTCCGCGATCATCCCGCGCAGTTCATCGATGGTGAGGAAGCGTTCGTTGGTGCCGCTGTTGTAGCAGAAGCCGGCAGGCACGCGCTTGGCACCGGTGGCGCGACAGTAGCTGTCCACGTCGTAGGTGAAACCTGACGGGAGGATCGAGTAGTAGGGGCCGCAGTCGACGGTGTTCAGACTGTCGCTCGGGGTGATCATTTCCTCGTGGATCTTTTCGCCGGGGCGGACGCCGACGACGGGGTGGCTGCAATCCGGACCGATCGCCTGTGCGAGGTCGGTAATGCGATACGACGGGATTTTCGGGACGAGGATCTCGCCGCCCCATGCGTGGGCGAGGCTCCACAGGACCATCTCGACGCCTTCCTGAAGGCTGATGTTGAAGCGCGTCATCGTCGGATCGGTGATCGGCAAGACACCGGTCTTCCGCTTCTCGAGGAAAAAAGGGATGACCGAGCCGCGACTGCCCATGACGTTGCCGTAGCGCACCACGGACAGACGAATATCGCGGTCACCACGGATGTTGTTGGCGGCGACGAAGAGTTTGTCCGAGCAGAGTTTCGTGGCGCCGTAGAGATTGGTCGGGGCGGCGGCCTTGTCAGTGGAGAGCGCCACGACGCGGCGCACGCGGGCGCTGAGGCAGGCGTCGATGACGTTTTGCGCGCCGAGGACGTTCGTCTTGATGCATTCGAAGGGGTTGTATTCCGCGGTCGGGACTTGTTTCAGCGCGGCGGCGTGCACGACGACGTCGATGCCTTCCATCGCGCGGCGCAGGCGCGCCTCGTCGCGGACGTCGCCGATGAAGTAGCGGATCGCGGGGTGGATCGAGGGCGGGAACAGTTGCGCCATCTCGAACTGTTTCAGCTCGTCGCGGGAAAATACCACGAGGCGCGCCACGCTGGGGTAGCGTTCGAGCACGGTGCGCACGAAGGCCTTGCCAAACGAGCCGGTGCCACCGGTGAGGAGGATGCTGGCGTTCTCGAGGCTGAATTCTGAACGGGAGGCTGATGTCATCGGGGGAAAGAAAACCGAGCCGATTGAGCAGCCGTCGGGCCCGGAAGCCATGCGCCCGGGCAAGTTGTTGAATGTCCGCCCTCTGCCCGTTTTTTTGTTCAGGCGACGCCGGATCGATCACGCTGTGCGCGCTGCCTCCGCCACGCGGCGGAAAAAATTGCCTCACCAACGTCCCGGGCGGCGCTCAGCGCGCAGCGAGCTCGGCCGGTGCGCGCTCGGCGCACCATTCGGTCCAGCATTGGCGGAGCGCCGCGGCGAAACGCCGGGACTGACCGACGTGGTCGAGCAAAGGCGAGCGGAGCAGGTCGGAACGCAGCGAGGCGCGAACGGCGGCGAGCGCCTGGCGGTCGCGCGCGAGAGCCACGGCTTTCGCCACGTATTCGTCGGCGTTACGGGCCACCCATTGTTCGTGGCCAACGGCCGTCAACAGGCTCGCGCTCACGCGACCGGCGTGGCGATCGCCCGCGAGAGTGATCACGGGCACGCCCATCCAAAGCGATTCGCAGGTCGTCGTCGTCCCGCAGTAGTGCAGCGTGTCGAGCGACACATCCATGCGATGGTAGAGCGCGAGATGCTCCGCCGTGCTATCGGTGCGATCGAGGAACTGGACGCGCTCGACCGGGATGCCGGCTTGCGCAAAACGCGCCGCCATGGCGTCGCGCGCGACTGCCTCACCAAGACCGCGGCCCTTGAAGAGCATGCGCGCGTCCGGCACTTCGGTCAGGATGCGCGCCCACAGTCGGAGCGTGGCGTCGGTGACTTTGCCGAGATTGTTGAAGCAGCCGAAAGTGAACGGCGCATCGGGCGTCGCGAGGCAGGGCGCGGGCGCGACATCGGGCGTGTTGTCCGGCGCCTGATAGCACCAAGCGGTCGGCGCGAAGCGGACGAGTTGCTCGACGGCCAACGTGTCGGCCTCGCCGACGGGGTCCGCGACCGCATCGGTGAAGCGATAACGGATCGCGCGCACGCCGGTCGTGTTCGGATAGCCGAGGTAGTTGATCTGCACCGGCGCGAGGTGCCGCGCGAACATCGGCAGGCGATTGATCGAGCCGGTGTGCCCGGCCAAATCGATGGCGATGTCGGGCCGGTCCGCGCGGATGATTTCTTCGACCACGTTGTTCGGTTGCGCGACGATCGGACGCCATGAGGCGGCCATCGCTTGGAAACGCCGCGAAACCGCGTCCTGCCGGAAGTGATCGTGGTAGAAGTAGAGCTCGAATTGCGCGGGGTCGAGATGCCGCAAGAGCGGTTCGAGGAAATAGGCGCACGAATGAGCGCGCAGGTCGGGCGAGATGATGGCCACGCGCAGGCGGCGGTCCGGCGAGCGATCGTGGGGAAAGTCCGGAGGCGGGAACTCGCCGACACGTTTGCCGAAAGCGACGTGCTCGCGGAAAACCTCCTCGCGACTGGCGGTGTCGAGGTTGTTCAGCGCGAACAGGCGATAGCCGTGCGCATCGAGGTTGCGCGGCTCGCGCTCCAAATAGCGGTCGTAAGCCTCGACGGCCTCCGCGGCGCGGTGCGATTGCTGGAGCACCTGCGCGCGACCGAAATGCGCCTTGGCGTAGCTGGGATCGACTTCGAGCGCGCGTTCGTGGCAGCGCAACGCATCGCCCACCCGACCGTAGAGGCTGAGCGTGAGGCCGTAGTTATACCAGCCGACCGCGTTCTGCGGATTCAGTTTCAGCGACTGTTCGTGGCAATCGACGGCCTCCTTGAGGCGATCCTGTCCCTTGAGGCAGTAAGCGAGATTGTCCCAACCCTCCACGAGGTCGGGTTTGAGGCGGAGCGCTTCGCGAAACTCCGATTCGGCGTCCTTCGGTTTTCCGGCCGACATGAGCGCGAGACCCAGCCGCATGCGGCAGACGGGATGCTGCGGGTTGATCGCGGCAGCCTTTTTGAGCAAGTCGACGGCTTCGGCCGCGCGATTCTGCTGCAGGGCGATCACGCCCGAGAGGTGGATCGCATCGAAATGGCGCGGCAACACGGCGCGGATGCGCGTGTAGAGCGCAGCGGCCTCGTTGAACCGCCCAGCGCGGTGGTGCACGATGGCGTCTTGGAGGAGGCGTTGCAGTTGGACCGGAGGCATGCGCGGAAACGCGAAACGCCGGCCGGGCATCGGTCTCCGGGTCGGTGATTCGCCAACGCTTCCATCGGCGCGAGTGGGCGGAGATTGAGCGAAATCGAATTCAAGTGCCGGTCGCATCCGCCGATGAAGAGTGCGAGTGAACGCGGGCGGTCCACGTCGGCGTGCATTCGTGACAACAACCCATGTCGCCCCTGTCTTCACCGTCCGTCCCCGGTCCTGTCGTGCTCGATGATCAAGAGATTCGGCGCCGCATCAATGCGTGCCCGAAGCTCGCATCGTTGCAGGCCAACAACGAAGCCCTCAGCGAGCTGGTCAAATCCGACCAGAGCCTCACTTCGCAGATCGCTGAGATCATCCGCCGCGATCCGTCGCTCTCGGCCCGGCTGCTGCGCATGGTGAACTCGGTCTATTTCGGCTTGGGCGCGCGCGTGAACAACATCGAGGAAGCCGTTTTCTTTCTCGGGCTCCGTCAGATCCGCGAGCTCTCCGTGGCGACGCCCGTGATCGAGGAACTCGAACGGCTGCAAGGCAACGTCTCCACTCCCCTGCCGTGGAAAGACCTGTGGGCGCACAGCATCGGCTCGGCGATCCTCACCCGCGAAATTCTCCGCGCGACGCCGCTGTCGATCGATGACGACACCGACTACCTCGTCGGTTTGCTGCACAACATCGGCAAGGTCGTGATGGCCTACGCGTTTCCGGATGAGCTGGTGCAAATTTCCAACACGCCGGCGAAGACGCCGAAGGACATCTGTCGCCTCGAGCGGCAGCTGATCGGCTGGGATCATGCGCAGATCGGCGCGCACTACCTGCAGAAGCACCAAGTCTGTGAGGAGATCGCGATGGCCGTGCGCTACCACTGCGAGCCCGACCGGGCACCGCGCCACCGGCTGTTCGCCGCGGCGGTGCAGGTGGCCGACCACCTCGTCCGCTATTCGGGAGTTTCCGGCGGGTTCGAGAAGATCGAGCCCGTCGAGCGCGACAGTTGGCTGCAACTCGAGGGTTGGAACGTGCTTTACGGCGCGGACGGCCCGGAATCGACCTTGGCTCGCGCGTCGATCGAGAACGCACTGCAACGTCTGCCGGCGATGCTCAGCGGCCTGGTCTGAGGGACCGGACGGCCTCAAGTTCGCCCGCCCCGGGCCGATGACACAACTGCATGTCAGTTGTGATCAGCGATTCCATCGCGGGCGCACGCGCGTTTCCGCCGCCGGAGGCTTTGCTCGGCGCTTGGGCGGGAAGCGACGCGCTCGTCTATTGCCGTGACTGGGAAGGACGCATCCTGGCGGCCAACCAAGCGTTTGCGCGGAAGTTCGGCTGTCCACAGACGGACCTCGCAGGCCGGCCGGTCGCGGCATGGCTGCATCAGGACGACGCTCCGGCCTTGGTCGCCGCTGACACGGAGCTGAATCAGGAGCCCCGTCGCGCCTCGTGCGAGTCCCGCTGGCTCACCCCACAGGGATGGCGCTGGATTGCCTGGGAGGAAAAGGCGATCAGCGAGGGCAACGGGTGGATCGGCGTGCGATCCGTGGGGCACGACATCACGCGACAACGCGTCGCGGAGGACCAGTATTTCAAGCTATCCCGCGCCGTCGAACAATCGCCCGTGGCGATCGCAATCACTGACGCGGACGGCAATGTGCAATACGTGAACGCCAAGTTCACGGAGGCGACTGGCTACACGCTTGAGCGTTTGCTCGACGAGGACGTGCAGGTGCTGCGCGAAGGGCATCCCGACGAGAACTCCTATCGGCAGTTCTGGGACACCGTGCGCCGCGGCCAGGAATGGCGCGGGGAGTTGATGCGCGAAGGTCCGGACGGCCGGAAAGTGTTCGAGTCCGTCCAAGTGTGCTGCCTGCGCAGCCCGACCGGCGAGGTCACTAATTTTCTGTGCCTGCGCGAGGATATCACCGGCCGCAAGACGCTCGAGGACCAGCTGCGCCAAGCGCAGAAAATGGAGAGCCTCGGCACGCTCGCGGGCGGCATCGCTCACGATTTCAACAACATCATCGCGGTGATGAACGGCTACGCGGAGTTCGCCCTGCTGAATCCCGGCGACGTGGTGCTGCTCGAGAAATGCATTCGCGAAATCAAGAAAGCCTCGCAACGCGCGAGCGGATTGGTGCGGCAGATCCTCACCTTCTCACGCAAGGCGGAAGTGCGCTTCGCGCCCCTGGACTTGAACCAACTCACCCGGGAGTTGGTGGCACTGCTTTCGGAGACTTTCCCGCGAAATCTCACGTTTAGTTTCGCGCTCGAGGAGAACCTGCCGCCGTTGCTCGCGGACCAGAATCAGCTGCAGCAGGTGATTCTCAATCTCTGCGTCAATGCGCGCGACGCCATGCCGTCAGGCGGCACCATCACCGTCACGACCAGCAGGGTCGAGGGATCGGCTGTCCCGCCCGCGATCGTAGGGGCGCGAACTTGCGCGTGCCTCGCGATCGCGGATACCGGCACCGGGATGACGCCCGAGGTGCGCGCCCGCATCTTCGAACCGTTTTTCACCACCAAGGCTGTCAACCAAGGGACCGGACTCGGACTCGCGGTCGTTTACGGCATCGTGGCGAGCCACGAAGGCGCGATCGAAGTCGAGAGCGAGCTCGGCAAAGGCAGCACGTTCAAGGTGTATTTGCCGCTCGCCGACACGGCCGTGCCTCCGGCGGTCGCCACCAAGGCCAGCGAGTTCCCGGGAGGCACCGAGTCGGTGCTCGTCGTCGACGACGAGGCCCCGTTGCGCCTCTTGCTTGATGCCGCGCTCTCGCGCAAAGGATACTCCGTCCGCAGCGCCGGTGACGGCCTGGAAGCGATCGAGGCGATCGCCACAGCCGGCGAGAAACTGGATGCCGTGCTCCTCGACTTGAACATGCCGGGCGCCAACGGACTCGAAGTCTACCGCGTAGTCCGCGCCACCAACCCCGGACTCAAGGTGCTCGTGCTCACGGGGCACCTCACGCCTGAGACCCGCGCGGAATTCGAACGACTAGGCGCGCGGCACTTTGTGAAGAAACCTTACACCCTCGAGGAACTCGGCCGCGCGTTGCGCGCTGTCTTGGACGGAAAAGAGCCAAGATATTGACCACGAGGCGCAGGAAATTTGACCCGCTCCGGACGATGGAAAAGCGCTACAGATTCAGAACCCGGAGCCGATGCAAGAATACGGCGAATCAGACCGATCCATCACCATGGACCGTTGTTGCACAACAAATGAATCAAAGCGCATACCCGCCTCGAGCGGCGAGCGTGCATTGGGCGGGAGTCCGCCTGGTGCTCACGCTTCTGCCGGTCGTGGCGACCTCCGCACCGTCTGTCGCCCCCGAACTTTCATCCGATGCGATGAGCCGACCTTACTTGTCGGCCATCGGATCTCCTGCCCTCCGTTTTGGCGAAGCGATTCCTCCCCCGGACCTCACGGTCCGGCCGCCCGCGGGACCGCCTCCGCAACTTTCGGAGGAGCATTCCGCGGTGACGCCCGAAGTCACCAAACAGGACGTCACAGTGACGGCGCCGCCGCCCGGCGCGGCCGTGGAAATCGGCACGCCCGATCCGTCGCGCTCCGCGCCGGCGAAGACTCCGGCCGCCATCCTGCCTGACGACACTCGACCCAAAGTGCGCGCCGAAGACTTCCTGCCCTTCTTCCAATTCCCCGGCAACACGCCGGCGAACGGCGACGTCACGGTCGTCGCCCCGGTGCCAACAGCACCGACGGCCGCGCCGCTCCCCGCGAGCTCAGCCACGTATAGGCAGCAATGATCCGTCCGCTCCAGTTTCTTCCCGGGGCCCGTATCTTGACGGTGCTTTTTCTCGCCGCCGTGCTGCTGCTCACGGTGCGCGGGTCGGAGAGTCCTGCGAACGCCGGAAAGCCGGCGGCCGCAGCCCCGGAGGAACGCGAGCCCAACGCCCCGGCAATTTCCGCCGAGGCCCGTGGATTGCTGAAACTCGGGACAAGTCTGACCGAACGCGGCGACTATGCCGCGGCCGAGATCGCCTATCGGCAAATCCTGTATTCCGGCTCGTTCAAGAAAACGGAACAACAAGAGGCGCTGATCGGCATGGCCCGCTGCTACCGGAAGCAGGGCACGTATACGAAAGCCGCCGCCATCTACGAAAAGTATCTGAAAGAGTTCCCCGAAGACGGCCGCGTGCCGGATGTCCTGCTCGACTTGGGCCGGACGTTGCGCGCCATGGGAGCGCACAAGCTGGCGATCGCGCGCTTCTATAGCGTGTTGAACTCGACGCTGAAACTGCCGGCGGACGCGTTCGACCACTACCAGCTGCTCGCCAAGACCGCGCAATTTGAGATCGCCGAGACGCATTTCGAATCGGGCAACTACGCCGACGCAGGGAAATTCTTCTCCCGTCTGCGTTTGCTGGATCTCGCGCCCGCCGATCGCGCACGAGCGCACTTCAAGTCCGCCTACGCCCTGCAACTCGCGGGGGAGACCGACGCGGCAATCGCCACGTTGCGCACCTACCTCGAGCAGTGGCCGCACGACGAGAATGTCCCGGAGGCGAGATTTCTGCTCGCCACGACCCTGCGGAAAATCGGCCGCAGCGACGAGGCGCTCGCGGAGACGTTTGCGCTCCTGCGCGGAGAGAAAACGCAATCTGAAGCGGAGCCCAAACGCTGGTCTTATTGGCAACGCCGCACCGGCAACCAGCTCGCCAACGAGTTCTTCCACGCTGGTGACACTCCGCACGCCCTCGCCATCTACCAAGGTTTGGCTGCTCTCTCAAACGAGCCGAGTTGGCAGCTGCCGGTCCTCTACCAGGTCGCGCTTTGTCAGGAACAACTGCGAGCCATCGAGCGGGCACGCGAAACCTACCAAAATATCGTCTCGACCGTCGCAAAGAGCGGCAACAGTTCCGCGGAACTGAACGAACTCGCCAAAATGGCCGCGTGGCGCATAACCAACATGACGTGGCAGGACCAAGCCGACCGAAAACTCAATTCCGCGTTTTCGACGACCACGGGCCAAACGCCACCACCATCCGCCACGAGTCATGACGCCCCTGGAAGCGCTACAGCAGCACCTGCAACTCTGTGAAGAGATCCACGCTCTCGCGTTGGAGGAAAACCGATTTTTGCAGCAAAACCGGCGGGCACCCGATGCCCCATTGATTGAGCGAAAGCGTGCGCTCTTGGCGCGGCTCGACGAAACGCTCGCCGCGCTGCGATCTGTCACGCCGGACGCAAGCAATCATCCGGCCCAACGCCAGGCGTTGGAAAAGACGCGCGCGCGGATACTCCAAGTGCTGCAGCTCGAAAAGGAGAACGAGCAACTGCTCTTACGCTTCAGCTTGTCCGGAACACGTCCCGCCGTGCCGACGGCCATGCCCCCGGGCATGCTACAGAAGATCTACCAGCGGCACTCGTAGGGTAACTTCCCAATAATCGCGAAAGTTCCGGCGCACTTTGCCGATGGTAAGTGGTGTGAGCGCCCCAGCCCACACGAAGGTATCTGATCGAGCCACCCCGGAAGACATCGTCCGGCAGATGACCCACCTGCCGTCGGCGCCTCGCGTATTGCCGAAGTTGAAGCGGTTGCTGAGCGATAGTAATTCATCGCTACACGAAGTCGTGGAGCTCGTGCGCCTCGACCCCGGAATCGCAGCACGTGTCCTGCAGATTGGAAATTCCGCGTATTACAACCAAGGACTGCGGTGCTACACAGTGGACGAAGCCGTCCATCGGGTGGGCTACGACCAAATCTACCAACTGGTATCAAATGCCGTAGCGTCTGAAGTCTTGGTGCGCCCTTTGGTTGTATACCAGATCGAAGCGGACGAACTTTGGGAGAATGCGATTGCCTGCGCAGTTGCAGCCGAGCTGCTGGCCGAACCACTAGATATCGATCGGGACATCGCATACACCATCGGGCTTTTGCACCAAGTCGGCATGGTCGCGTTGAACGAGTGGCTTGCGCGGTGTATGCCGCAGCTCCGTTTCGCGCGCGCGATCCTGCCGCTCGAAACGTGTGAGGAGGAACGTAGGCTTCTCGGGTTTCACAACGCGGAAGCTGGAGCAGCGCTACTCCGACTTTGGGACTTCCCGGCGGTGATGTCTGAGCCGGTCCGCTGGCAATATCTACCTACTGCAACAGCGGCGCACGGACAATTGGCGTCACTCCTCAGCCTCGCGAAATGGATCCGCGCCGCGGCAACTGGCGGTGACTGGATTCAGCCGCCCGACGACAATCTGCTGCGCAGAGGAAAAACAAACTTGCGGCGCGTGAAGCAACTAACCGACGAAGTTCGCGAGAGACTAGTGCGAATTCGATCGGTCCTTGGCGAAGCGGAAAGCGATCGCCGTGTGATTGGATTCCCGGCAGGCAATCGTGAAATCGTTGCCGTAAAGTAAGCGTCGTTTCCGGTGCCTCGTGGTTACAGGATTTCCGGGCTGATAGAGTGGAGGGATGGGAAATACGGTAACTACGGAGTTGGTGCATCACGGAGAGAGGCGCGATCGGGCAGGGCGGCAGCATGTGCCGCGAGAACGGCGTGAGCAGTTGGTGGCGGCGTTTCGGGAGAGCGGGTTGACGCGTCGGGCGTTCGCGCGGCGGGAGGGCATCCGGTATACGACGTTCTGCAACTGGACGCAGCGCGCGGCGAAGCGAGCCGGTGCGGGCCTGGCCGCGTTGGCGCCGGTGCGCTTCGCGGAGGTGGCGTTGCCGGCGAGCGCAAGGGCGAGCGGTCTGGAAGTCCGATTGGCCGACGGCACTGTGGTGCGCGGTGGCAGCGTCGAGGAGCTCGCCGCGCTGGCGCGGGCGTTGCGGAGCTGAGTCGATGCTGGCCTTCCCTCGCTCGGTCCGGATCTTCGTGGCGGTGGAGCCGGTGGACATGCGCAAGCAATACGACGGCTTGTGGAGCGCGGCGCAGTCGCAGTTGGGCGAGAACCCGAAAGAGGGTGCGGTATTTTGCTTCACGAACCGCGAGCGCACGCGGCTGAAGCTGTTGTATTGGGACGGCACGGGCGTGTGGGTGCTGGCGAAGCGGCTCGAACAAGGGCGCTTCTCGTGGCCGGAGCCAGCGGAGGCGAAGCGCAAGCTGGCGCTGACGCCGGAGGCGTTGGCGCTGATCGTCGGCGGAGTGGATTTGAAAACGGCCACGTTGAAGCCGTGGTATGAGCGGGACGAAAAATAATATAACGCGCGCGGAACTTTTGGCGCGCGAGTTGCACTCAACGCGCGCATGCCCGCCGCCGCGCCGCTCGACGAAGTTGCGCTCCTGAAACAGGAGGTGACGTTGCTGCGGGCGCAGATCGAGTGGTTCAAAAAGCAGCTCTTCGGTGCAGGCAAGAGCGAGAAGCTGGACCGCGCCCAACTGCTCCTGCAACTCAGCGAACTGGAAAAGCTCGCCGCGTCCGCCGAAGCGCCGAAGACCGCGACGATCACTTACGAGCGCACTGCTGCTCCCGCGGCGAAGCGAACGCTGCCCGCGGAATCCTTCGCGCACCTGCCGGTGAAGGAGACGGTGGTGATCGAGCCCGAGGTCGTGCGCGCCGATCCAAGTCTCTACGAAAAGATCGCCGAGGAGCGCACGTTCGAGGTGGATGTGATCCCGCCGCAGTTGTTCAAGCGCGAGATCGTGCGTCCCAAGTATCGCCACCGCCTGGATCGCAACCGCGCGCCACTGTTGGCGCCGGCGCCGAAGCGGATCGTCGAAGGCGGCTTCGCCTCCGCGGGCCTGATCGCCTGGGCGCTGACGGCGAAGTATGCCGATCACCTGCCACTCTATCGCCAGGAGAAGATGCTCGCGCGTTGGTCGAACGCCAAGCACAGCCAAGCGCCGATCTCGCGCCAAAACTTGAGCGACTGGGTCGGTGCCGCCACCGCGCAGCTTGAGCCCTTGGTCAAAGCGATGAAGCGCGACTTGCTGGCCACCGGCTACGTCGTCGCCGACGAAACGCCGATCCGCTGCAACGATCCGGACCTGCGCGACGGGAAGACGAGCACGGGCTGGCTGTGGGCGCTCGCGCGTCCCGGAGGCGATGTCGTCTTCGAGTGGCGACTCTCGCGCCGGCACGACGAGGCCGAAAAGCTCCTCGGCGAGCATTACCGCGGCTTGTTGCAGTCGGACGGCTACGAGGCCTATGCCGCCTACGTGCGCACGCGCCCCGAAGTCGAGTGGCTCGGCTGCTGGGCGCACGCGCGGCGACGCTTCTTCGAGGCCGCCGGCGAACGTCCGCGCACCGCCGAGCGCGTGCTGCGCCTGATCGGTCAACTTTATCAACTCGAACACGAATGGGACGAAGCGGAGGTCGGCACCCAACGCGCCGCGCTCCGGCAGGAGCACTTCGCGCGCCCACTGGCGCGGTTGCACCGGCTCGTCTCGGCGCTGCGAAAGCGCGTGCTGCCCAAGTCCGGACTCGGCCACGCTTGTGCCTATCTGCTCGAACACTGGACTCCACTCACCGCACATCTGCGGCACAGCCACACTCGCCTCGACACCAACGCGGTCGAGAACGCCATCCGCCCGAGCAAACTCGGCGCGAAGAACTGGCTCTTCGTCGGCCATCCCGACGCCGGCGATCGCGCGGCGGTCATCTACTCGCTGGTCGTCAGCTGCCAGCGCCACGGTCACGATCCCCACGCCTATCTTCGCGATGTGCTCACGCGCCTGCCCGCGATGACCACCAAGGACGATCTGCGCCCGTTGCTACCCGCGCACTGGAAACCCAGCACGATGCTCGCACCAGCGTCAGCGTAACTACGGAACATCCACTCCTCGCATCGGAGTTACCGTATTTACGCTGTCAATAGGCACCCTAGGCGACGCTTACGCCGTAAAGAAGTAGGGGCAAAATATTCTAAGCGTCGTGAAATTATAGCGGCAAAAAAAAGGCCCGAGCGCTGTTTTGCAGCGCTCGGGCCAAAAACCTGGCAACAACCTACTCTCGCGGGACCTAACGTCCTACTACCATTGGCTGCTCGGGGCTTAACGGCCGTGTTCGGGATGGGAACGGGTGGAACCCCCGGCATCTGGTCACCAGGAAGGGAAACTCACGGCAAAGCCGGAGTAATTGATCAAAAGTTCAGATAGCAAAGCAAAAGCTATATAAGGAGGTGAAATAAACGCCTAGAAACTGGGTCTACATAAACCGGCAAGGTCATTAGTAGCAGTAAACTAAATGCATTACTGCACTTGCATTTCTGCCCTATCAACCGGGTGGTCTACCCGGACCTTGCACCGTCTTGCGACGGATTGAGATCTTATCTTGGGATGAGCTTGGCGCTTAGATGCTTTCAGCGCTTATCTCTTCCGCACATAGCTACCCGGCGCTGCCACTGACGTGACAACCGGAACACCAGAGGTGCGTCATTCTCGGTCCTCTCGTACTAGAGAATGAACCCCTCAAATCTCAAACGCCCACAGCGGATAGAGGACCGAACTGTCTCACGACGTTCTGAACCCAGCTCGCGTACCACTTTAACCGGCGAACAGCCGGACCCTTGGGACCTTCTCCAGCCCCAGGATGTGATGAGCCGACATCGAGGTGCCAAACCGCGCCGTCGCTGTGAACGCTTGGGCGCGATCAGCCTGTTATCCCTAGCGTACCTTTTGTCCTATGAGCGATGGCGATTCCACA